>JAZDOF010000105.1:0-22864 GCA_043799015.1 Pseudomonadota bacterium
AGTTTGTGAGTCGGCCCTGCCGCGTTGGCCGTTTCCAAAGTGTTGTTCATTTCCTTGCAGCGGGCCCGGGCTTCCATGAGCACCGCGGCCCCCGCACTGTCAAGGTATTCCACCTCCTGCAGGTCCACGACCACATTCTTGAGAGGGTGTCCTTCGATGATCTCCAGGAGTTCCACAAGGAGGGTGTCCGCGTTTTCCACGCTGATCCTTCCGAAAAGGCGGACACATACGTCATCGAAGGCGCACGGATCTATGCTTAGAGTGTATTGCGCTTCCTTCATCGCGTCATCGGGGCGGGACCGAACTGTACCGCTTGCTCAGATTCGGTGCCGTTAATCCATCGAAGGTAGGAAGCGTACTTTGCACCTGCCATCAATGACCCGAACCCCGCTTTCCGCTTCCGTTATCCTCCATCATCTTCTCATGGAGTCGCTTGGCCTGAAGCCCGAAGGCCTCCAGCCTGGCTTCGATAATTTGGGGGAAAGCGTTGCCGTCCGTTTCGATGGCGAGGAAGGGGAGCTTTCGCTCTCGCTTACTGAATATCTTCCCATTTCCGTGGGGCTTCTTACCGTTGGTACGCGTGAGGAGGTCCAGCTTCTCCCCCACGGTGAAACGCTCCGATAGGATCGACTCGGCCACCCGCGTGGGCATGCAACCAAAAGGTCCAATGGAGATTATGCCGCAGGACGGATGCAGTATCTCGTGCATTGCCGCTCCAACGGTCAAGATGGCCTCACCGGTCAACATCGGCGAGATGAACTTCTCTCCGGCCGTGATCAGGTCCTCCACGTTGAGCGCTTCATGGAAAAAGAGCCCGGACGGGGCCAGTATCTTGCGGATCTTTTTGTCAAAGTGACGTTTTACGAGGTACCTGATCCAGAATGGTAGGTTGGCGGAGTCTCCTTCGATGCCCGTCTTGATCAACCAGTCGACATACTTGATCCATTCGCTTACCTGAGACGTCCGTACCACGAATCCTTTGTCGGCCATTTTTTCGACGAGATTTTGTAGAGAGATCGGGTCGGTGCGGACGTAAATCTCCCCGATGAGTGAGATTTTGGGCATCTCTTCATACGGTATCTTGAGCCCGATCTGCGACAAAACCTTGGCCGTGGCCTTAAGCGTATTACGAATTTCACCCCAAGATTTGTGGATCACGTCTACGATCGAGTTCCACTGCTTCCAGAATACCGTCATGGCCGCTTCCCGGTCTTTGGCTCCGGCGAGAAGCGTGGCCCATATCTCGTACATTACGTCACCAACGAGGATGGCTCGCCAAGCCGGCAATGTGAAGCGGTCGCCTAATCCCATGTATCCGTTGGACGCGCTTAGGGTCAACACCGCCGTGTCGGGTATCCTGTGGCGTTCGATAAGGCGTCGGGAGAAGACGTTGTACTGACCGAAACGGCACGGTCCGCCCGCACCGGGCATAAAATAGGCGGTGACCTCGCCCGGAGGTCGTTCGTTCCAGAGGTAGTGCAGAAGGGATCCCACGGTGGTTTGAAGGGGCAGACATTCCTTACACGTGGAATTTCCCCTCCCTATCTTAAGGACTTCATCGTCGGCGGGGGGTAAGCCCTCGGCCCGTATTCCCACCTTTTGGAAAGTTTTGACCAGCGCATCATGGCCGAAACGTCCCATCGCGGGTATTATGACCTTTACATTCGGATGGTTAAGGGGGAACTTGCCGCCGTTTGAGGTTACAATCACCGGCGTCCCGTCGATGACCGCGGTCCTCGCCGCGATGAACGGCTCCTCGGCCGCAGGGAGCTTATTCATGCTTTCCAATTCACGATAGTGCCGGACGATATCCAGGAAAGCCTCGATGCGGGTCTCCAAGCCGGCGTCCGCCGTATGGCTGTCCAGTTCCAGTGTGAGGGAGGGCTTGCGACCCATTTCCTGACGGAAATATCCGACCACAAACGAGTCCGGACCGCAGGAGAAGTTGCTGATGAAGGTCCCGAAAAGCCTGGGATGTCTCTTGACCACCCTGGATGCCTTGAGGATCATCCTTCCCATGGACCAATACATCGAGTCCATGTCTTCGAAATCCTCGTGGTCGTACGGGAGCATATCGAACGGTATGATCCGGTGCCCCCGCGTGGCGAATTTTGCCGGAATGCCCTTGTTCGCCTCCGCGGCAAAAGCGTTGTACGGACGACCGAACAAGATTACTCCTATGGAATCCGGGTCCGCCTCGATGTCCTGAAGCACCCTACTGCCGGCCGCGAGAAGTTCCGCTTTGAAACGGTCCTGGGCGGCGATCGCAACCTGAAGAGCCGATGCGGCCTCCTTGGCGGATCGGCCCAGTTGCTCCGCGACCTGCCTGAATTGGGACTTCATGCGTCCGTATCCCCGACTTAGGTCCAAATACGGCGTAAGGGTCTTCTTGGTTCGGAACTTGTCAAAGGTGTTGTACAGATAATAGGCTTCACCCTGAACGAATACGCACGTGCAGGTGTTGGTGTTTTCCTCATCCGTAGGGATGCCGCGAATGTGCGGCATGAACAACACGTCCGGATCCTTCCGCAACAAATCGGCGGCAAATCCGTGTGATATCTCAACCGGGTAACAAAACGCCGCGCCCTGCTGCTCCACACCTGCGGGGTCCACCTTCTCGGGAAGCACGAGCCTGAACCCGAGTTCCTTGAAAAATGTGTTGAAGAACGGGAAATAGGTATTTACAAGGAAAGTGCGGTTCATACCCACCGTGGGCCGTTTATCATCGGGGTTATCGGGGGCCAGGTCACGGAATACCAATCGCTGACGGTACGAAACCAAATCTAAAGGCTCGCTGTCGAAATCTTTTTCACGGATCAAGTTCACGTATCGGTTGCACGCGCCGCCAAAAGGATAGGTCTTGCCTTCTATCTCTATGCGGGCCACCTCACAGCGCCGGTCGCACTTCTCCTTGCCTCCGCCGCAGACGAAAGATTTCTTATAGGTGACCTCACGGCGTGCTAAGCGCTCCAGATCGAAGGATTCGACTTGGAGGAGCCCGCGTTCGATGCGTCGTTCCACTTCCAACGCCACCCCGAAAGCGCCCATCAAGCCCGGCTCGGGCGGTACGACTATCTCTTTGCCGTTGAGTGCGGCCATGGCCGCGGGAATCGCTTCGTTGTAGCAAACACCCCCCTGCATGAACACCTTCTTGCCCACCGGACGATTGCCCTTGACCCGGTTGCAGTAATTCATGCAGATGGAATACACCAGTCCGGCCACGATGTCGGCTATGGGGATGCCCTCTTGGGCCGCATTCTTAATGTCGGAACCGATGAACGCCGCACACTGATCATTGAAGTTCGGCGGATTGGTGCCCGTGTAGGCGGTCCGTCCTATGTCCGTAACCTTGAGACCCAGGCTCTCTTTGGCCGATTCTTCGAGAAACGATCCGGTGCCGGCACTGCAAGCCTCATTCATCGCGTAATCACTGGGGACGCCGTTGGTAATATAGGTATACTTCGCGTCCTGACCGCCGATCTCGAAGATGGTGTCCACTTCGGGGTCAAAGTGAACCGCTGCTGCGGCATGGGCAATGATCTCGTTTATAACCCCGTCGGTCATGGCGTGCAGGCCCGCAATCTGTCTACCCGAACCGGTTACTCCCAAACCGATAATTTCGATGGGCACGTCGATCTGATCCGCCAAGCTGCGGTAAACCCGCCTGGAAGCTCCTACCGGATCGCCGTCGGTACGGAGGTAATCGGCGGCAAGGATGGCTTTGTCCCGTAACCTTAAGACCACTCCCTTGGTCGTTGTTGAGCCGACGTCCAGTCCCAGGATGGTACGGTCACCCGGCTCGGCCTTCCCCCTGTCCCGGTGCTTGAAGTGAACCATGTGCCGGAATTCTTCCAAGGGTTTGAGGTAGCTGAACACGGATCCCTTGCGCTCGAACATCTTTTCCGGTCCTTCGTACGGAACGGTGGGATTGTCCAAGGCCCACAGCGCAGCCCCCAGAGCTTCGAAGAACGGTGCCTCTTCAGGGATGTGCAGGTCCTCGATCTCCTTGGCGAGGTAGTGAATCATGGTGTCGTTCTTTGACGAGCCCCCCACCAACATTACGTTCTTCTTGGGAAGCTTCTTAAGCAATTCCACAACCTTGCTCGCCATCATCTGGGCCAGTCCGGCCACCACTTGACCCCTCGGCACTCCTTTATTAAGGGCATGGGTGCAATCGCTCTTGCAGAACACCGAGCACCGCCCCGAGACCTTGTGTGGGTCCTCGGAGATCCCGAGACTCGCCACGTCGTCCAACGTGAGGTTCATGCGGCCGATCTGTTGGAGAAAGAATTCGCCGGTGCCCGATGCGCATTTGTTACCGGTCTGAATCGCCTGGATTCGACCGTCTTCGTCAAGATGGTACACAAGAAACGTTTCCCCTCCCGCGCTCACCACTATGCGATACTGATGATCGGAGGGCAGTATGTGGGCCACGGCGCCTTCCAGGGCCTCGGGCTCGGATATTGTGGTCAAATTGACAAAGGTTATGAATTTGCGGCCGGTCACGGCGATGGGTACGCCGCGTGCATCAGCGATCTTGTCTAATGCCTCAACCAACACCTTTCGAGGGTTCCCCTCGTGGGTTATCGTCGTCGTATCAAGAATTTCCACGTCCGAGCCCGACCGGCGGATTCTAACCAGACCTACGGTCGAGGCCCCCAAACAAATGCCCAGGGCTTCCATGTGAGCAACCTCTTTAAGACTGCAAAACAACAAATGTTTCGGATATAAAAGCTAAGTATAGTCCACGGTCCGACCTACGGCAAGGTCTGCCCATGCATGTATACGATCACGGATTGCGTGATTTTTCAAATACGGCAGCGTATTCTTCGCCTCCTCCGGTAAAACCTGCCTCCGCGCCGATCATCGTCACCCGGCCGGCGGGGACGCCGGAACCACTGAACGACCAAGAGCCGTAAACAAAGGCGAGACACCTTATTCATGCACGCGAATACCAAGTATTGCGCTTTCAATGGAGTAAGACCGGTTCAGGCTCGAACATCCCGTAGGGTGCCGGGCGTCGTTGTCAGCGGGTAATCGCCGAGAGGATCCGCCCCACCAGGGGACGGTAGATGTGAACGGCGTTGCTCGTGCAGAGTTCGTGACAACAGAAGCAAGAGATACACTTGTTGTAGTCGATTGTCATAATCTCGTCGGTTTCCGAGATAGCGGCCGGAGGACAGTGAGAAAGGCAGACCTTGCATCTCCAGCATGCCGCCTGGTCGATCCGGGGCCTCATCACCATGTGTTTTTCCATGAATCGCCGAAGCGGGTTCCGGTGACCCATGTTCCACCGAACCCCCATGGCCTGGGGAGTCGCGAAATCGGACAAGGGGAACCCGTCGAGTTCGTCTCCGACCACCTTTATGTGGGCTGAATCCATGGTGCCTACGTTGAGTTCGTGGCTTAGAACGCACGTCAAGAGTTCATTCGCCTCAAAACCGAGCAAACGGCATATCACCGCATCCACGGCCGTTCCATCGGCTCCGCCGGCAAGGATCCCGACATGCCGCGGGGTCCCGTTATTCGGTCCGTCTCCCTCCATCGCAAGAATGCCGTCAACTATGTTCAGAGCGGGTTTTACTTTTTCGTAAATTTGCACGAGGGCTGTGGCAAAGGTTACGTAGTCCCGTCCCGCGCGCATGTGCCATGCGGCCTTGTCGGAGCCGATGACGGTACCGAACAGATTTTTTATCGACAGGGTCAAGAACATCTGGCAGTGGGTCTTGAGTTTGGGTAGGTTCACAACCACATCGAATTCAAAGACCTCTCGGGCCAGTTCTATTTGCCTATACAACCGACCTTCTCCGAATTCGCAGCTCATCTTTTCTTTGAACGGGACCGCTTCCACTCCGAGCCGTTGCATGAAATCAGCGTAACCGGACTTGGACAGGACTCTCGATAGGTGCCCCACCGGCGGACTGTCCCCCACGAACGGCTTGGCGCCCGCGTCGACAATCAGTTCCGCCACTGCTTCCACTAGACCGGGATGCGTTACAACAGCTTTATCCGGAGGGGAAGACATGAGAAGGTTGGGTTTGATGAGGACCCTGTCCCCGCGCTTTACAAAAGCCCCGATGCCCCCCAAGTCCGTCATGAGCCCATCGAGGGAGGACTTCAGGGGACCGCGGTCGTAATTCTTACATAACCGAACCGAAACCCGAGTTTCCATGAAAGCCTATATATCACCATCGTAGGCAACGGTAAAGGCCGACGATGGGTAACCATTCACTCTTGTGGGGCAGGCTTTCCGGCCTGCCGAGATCGGACTAAGAAAATTCGTAGGCTAGAAAGCCCGCGCCACGTTGAGATTGCAATTTCCCCCTTGTAACTGAATGGTTACGACGATGGAGGCCTTCCGTTATGGCCCGGCCGGTCCCCTGAGCTTGAGGCCCGCTTTCTCCGGATGAGCTGTAACGATAAGGTCTTCGAGGATGGGAATCAAATACCTAACGTCGAAGTTGTTTTCAGGGATCCGTTTTCCCTTGAAAAACACCTGGGGCGTCCCGGTGAGCTTCAACCGTACTCCCAAGGCTATATCCTCTCTTACCTTGTTCCGTGCAGGCGACCCCTCAGCCAGCAGTCTCGTGAACTGCGGTATGTCGAGTTTGGTACGGCGGGCAAAATCAGTCCAGGGGTTTTCCTTCATTCGGTCCTGATTCTTGAAGAGCGTATGGGCGTAATTCCAGAAAGCCTTGTTGCCGCCGAGCATGAAGGCCGCCTGCGCCGCAAATGAGGCCGCGCAACTCATCGGGTGGCGGTCTTGAATGAGGGTCGCGTTACATTCTTTGGAAAGCGGATAGTGCTTGCACACGAGCTTGAGATGTTCCGGGTTTACCGTCACGACCATCATCAGCAGTGCATCCAGCTTTGCACACACGGGGCACTGGAAATCGCTGAAAAGCACGATGGTGTGCGGAGCGTTCGGAGTGCCCCATCTGGGGTCAGCTTCCGAAAAGGGGACTTCATAGGTCGGGGAGGACTTGATGACGGCGAGCTTTACGGCAATGTCCCCGGACAGCTTCTCGTAGCTTTGTTTGCAGTCCTCCACGAGGAGATGTTTTTCAACCATGCCCGAGGAGAAAAAGACCAACAGGGGTAATAAAACCGCGCCGAATAGAAAATACAATCGCTCGGCAAGGGTTGAAATCTCAGGATACCTTAATGCCCTCTCGTTCTTTACCATCAGGATGATGGCGAACCCGAACGACGCGTAGTTCACCACATGAACCACGAGGCACCAGGGGCAAACAAAATCCACTTCATACTTCATCAAATAGATGAAGTAAGCGCTGAATCCGCAGGCCACGAAGTAATAAATCACGAGGAAAATCCACGCGACCTTCCTCATTCGCTGGTTTATGAGCCCGTTGATGGTGCTCCACAGGACGAACGCGAAACCCATCAGCCCCAACACAGCGGAGGGAATATACTCGAACAGCACGGCATAATCGGACAGCAATACCGCGTCACAACTGATGATTCCGTCGGCCTTACAAAGAAACGACTGTTCGACGGGACCCGATTGGGTGAGGAGAAGGATGTGGCGGAACGTCAAGAATCCCGATGCAAAGGCCCCGATCAGCCCCAGGACTATGAGAAAGACAAAAGGTGCGCGTCCGCAAAAGAAAGGCCCCCCGGCGGGCACCTGGTCGGGCGGAAGCACTCGGGAACGTTTCCATTCACCGTAAATCCGCTTTATGAATGAGCCCTCGGGCGTTTTTTCGGTTTTTTCGTTCATAACCCTGAACGGTTCCTCGAGTGGGTATTAGGGCTTGGCCCTATTCTTCTCCGCGCGCGGTGGAGGAGCGTTGATAGAGGTTCACCCAATGGTTATGCTCTTTTAGGGTTTTGGAAAACTGGTGGGTACCGTCATTCTTGGCCACAAAAAAGAGATATTCGGCATCCACGGGTTTTACCGCGGCGGTCAGGGAGTCTTTTCCGGGATTGGCTATGGGGCCTGGGGGCAGACCTTTGTTCACGTACGTGTTATATGGATGGTCGCTGGTCAGGTCGGCCCTGGTGATTCTAGAGCCCATGGGCTTCCGACCGTAGATGACCGTAGGGTCGCTCTGCAACTTCATTCCCTTACGGAGGCGGTTGTGGAATACGGACGACACAAGGCCGTGTTCGGATGCCTTGGCCTCCTTCTCGATGAGCGACGCCAAAGTAACGGTCTGTATCATCGTCCAACCGCTCTTCTCCGCCTCACTGCGCACATGCTTATCGTACACCTCACGGAACCGCTTCACCATGCGACGGATAACCTTCTTCCCATCAACGTATTCCGACGGCCGAAGGAAATAAGTATCCGGAAAGAGGTATCCTTCCAGACTGTCTCCTTCTAAACCGAATTCCTTAATGACTGATGTGTCCTTTATGGCGGCAAGGAAATCTTGACGGGACATCAAGCCGGACTGTTGGAAAAGATCGGCGGTCTGAATGCAGTCATAGCCTTCCGGTACGGTGAAGGCCCGCATCATCGTTTTTCCCGATATCAGGAGGTCCAGCACGTCCCCGGCATCACTCCCGGTTTTGAGAACGTATTCGCCGGCCTGCACGCTGCGCTGCTCGCCTCGAATCAGGGCGACGACTTTGAAAACGAAGCGGCTGGACACCACGCCCTGGTCTTCCAATATGGCGCCCACCTTGGAGAGACTCGCACCTTTGGGTATTTCTACGGTGATCTCAGCTCCCGAGGCGATCTCTCGTCCCTTGTCCCGGGGAGCAAGCTCTTCCATGATGCCGGGCAGGCGTTTATAGGCCGCGAACCCTGCCGCTCCTATGCCTACCAGCAGAATCAGGAGAGTTACACCCTTGAATATGGCAACAACCGGACTTCTCATGCGTGTGTGGGGCCTCCACGACTTCGTCTATCCAAGTACCCTTGCAGTATAAGTACGGCAGCTACTTTGTCGATCACTTTGCGTCGCTTGGCACGACTTAGGTCCGCCTCAAGCAACGCCCGTTCCGCTGCCATAGAGGACATACGCTCGTCCCACTCGGAGGTCGCTATCCCTGAAACCTCCGCTATTCGTTCCTTGATCGATCGCACTTTCACGGCTTGGGGGCCTTCGGAACCGTCCATGTTGTACGGCATACCGACTACGATCTCGTTAACCTGGTTTTCCCTAGCCAGCTCGACGATTTTTTCAACGTCCCTTTCCGGGCCGGTGCATTGTAAGGTCATTAAGCCTTGGGCGGTTATGCCCAGCGGGTCGCTAAGGGCGATACCGATCCTCTTTGATCCTATGTCCAAACACATTATTCGCAACGGACGCACTCCCACGCCGACTGTCCCGGCAGGGCCCCATCGGGCCGTGCAGAGTTCCGATTACGGTCCGGCGGCTACGGCCGAACCAACAATCCGACCCGGTCGATTTCCACTCTAGTGAGCGAATCGAAATGCGTCAAGTAGCGGAGGAGGGTTGTTGAGGAGTTTGAGAAATATGAGACGCTATTTCCAATATGAACCGCACGTCGGCCTCATCCGTGTAAGGCACGCACTTAGCCGTCGGAAAGGGCGGTTTGTAGTCCGATAAACGCGGGGGGAGCGCGTGAAACTTGGTACTCTTGGAAAGGTGACCGGGAAGACATTCCATGGCTTCGCCGGAAACCAGGACCAAATTGTCCTCTTCGGATACCGGAAACAGACCGAATGAAGCCGGAGTGCGTTTTCCCATAAACTTCTTGAGACCCTTCTTCATCTCCAGCGTCAATTCCCGAAGCCCGGTCTTGATTGTACCCACCGAGGTTATTCCATCGAGGGCCTGTCTGCGTTGGCCCGCTGTACCCATGAGAAGGGCTTCCTCGAAGCTTTCCAGCGCCTCATATATGAATTTCTTAGCCAAGTGGGCCCTGGCCTCTATAAGCATCGACCGGGCTTCCGTCTCATCCACGGATTCAGGGTCGTGAGCCTGACCGTACATCGCCACGGCGGATGAAATATCGCCCTTCTCCAAAAGCTCTCGTCCTTTTTCAAGCAGAGAGATCCCCTCGGATGGTGTGTTCGCACTTATCATTGATTTCCCGCCGAGAAAGGTGATGCGGGTTGGGCCTTCAGGCGATCGCCGTCTCGGATGTCCCGGCGGACACCGCATGGGCGAGCAGTCCGAGACATGGCTTGAAAAAGATCCTGGCTGTAATTCGCATGAGGTTTCTAGGCCTTCTCCCTATTTGTTGAGGCTATCCTTAACATATTTTTAGTAGCTTTTCAACTCCCATTTTTCCCGTGACCACGGATGTCCATCTTTGTATTGCAGGTTCGGCGGAAGTCCGTAAGATAGAAACATCCAATCTCCTGCGGAGGCTTGCGCGCCATTATCGGATTCCCAAGAAATAGACTTAAGCTGCTTATGCGGTACCTTCCCGTTCTGTCCATCGTCTTGGTCGCGGGGACGCTGTTGGTTATTGTCGTCCTCTTCACCGTAAAGACGATCAGCAACCAGAATACCCACATAGAGGAGTCGGCGTCACGTCAAGGGATTTCCGTAATAAGGACCCTGGAAGCAGGCACTCGTACGGGTTTTATGGAAGGGGAGTGGGGCGTCGAAAATGTTCAGATGCTCATCGAACAAGCCGCTAAAGACCCTGAAGTGGAGTGGGTGGGTTTGATAAGCGGGGAGGGGATAATCCTGGCGCACAGCGATGCCGAGAAAATCGGTCTTCGATTGCTTATGGGAAAGGACATGGACGCCCTCCGTACGGTTATCAGGGCCGGTGAGCCGGTCTCCTTCAAGCGGGAACTTCCTGACGGAAGGACCGTTTTCGAGATTTGGAAGCCGTTCACGCCTTTCCGAGACCAGCTCGTCGAAACCGAGCTCATTGCCAGACACACCGTGATAGGCAAGGAACTGCTCGACGTGTTCGATAGAGTCCCGAAGCACGTGCTTTTCATCGGGCTCAAGATGGACCGATTTGATGCCGTATATCGAAGGGACCTGCTGTACGCGGTTCTGATGGGCGCAATATTGTTCATCATAGGGTCCGCGGGGATTTACTTCGTTTTCGTTATTCAGAATTCGTATCTCGTACGCCGGACCCTAGAGGAGATGCGGACCTACACGAAGAACGTGGTGGAAAGCATGGCCAACGGATTGATAACCGTAGATCAATCCATGAGAGTGGCCTCCTTCAACCCGAGTGCGCTGGAAATCCTGCGCGCCGAGAAGGATGAGATCGAGGGACGCCGGATTACCGAGGTCCTGCCTCTGGAAGAGGAGATCCGTCAAGTCCTGTCCGATTCCAAGGTGGTTCTGGAAAAAGAGGTAAAAACGTCCAACGGGGGTAAGGGAAAGTCTTTCCTTACCTTGTCGGTATCCGCTCTGAAGGAACCGGATTCGGGGGTGAGCCGCGGGGCCGTGGTTATCCTGAAGGATCTAACGGAAATACGCGAATTGGAGCAAAAGGTCCTTCTCAATGAAAAATTCGCGGCATTAGGGAGGCTTTCCGCCGGCATAGCTCATGAAATACGCAATCCCCTCAACTCCATCCGGGGCTTCATCCAGTATTTTCAGAAAAAATTGCCGATGGAGCAGGAGGATTACAGCTACACGGAGTTGATGATAACGGAAGTGGATCGTCTCAACAGGGTCATTTCCAAACTCCTGGCGTACTCGAAGCCCCGTGAACCCAGGTTGACCATTCGTTCGGCAGATGAAATACTCGATCATTGCATTCGCCTAATGCAGCGTGAGGCGGCCGCGGCCGGCGTTACCATCACCATTGAGGCCCAGGACGCGGAAATCCCCTTGGTACTCATGGACACGGACCAGATGACTCAGGTTTTCCTCAACATTCTGATAAACGCGGTCGAAGCCTGTGCGGCCGGTGGAAATGTGGTAATACGCAGGGGAGTCACTTCGGACGGCAAACTGGTGATAACGATTAGAGACTCAGGGGAGGGCATACCTAGGGAGAACATCGATAAGCTGTTCGATCCTTTCTTCTCGACGAAAAAGAAGGGCACCGGCCTTGGTTTGGCCATTGTGAAGAGCATCATAGAGGGTCACGGGGGTGAGATCGAAGTGGATTCGGAGACCGGAAAGGGCAGTGCGTTCATAGTCACCCTTCAAGCGTACCAAATCGGCGGAGAAGAAGAGACGTTGGACCTGTCCCGAGCTCGACGGGCGATTGAATAATTCCGTATCGTTAAGTGAGTAAAAGACCTATGGCATCCCCCAAGGCAAAGATACTGGTGGTCGATGATGAACTGTCCCAACGGCAAATGTTGAAGGCAAACCTATCGTTGGACGGGTATTCCGTCTCCGACGCCGCGGACGGGAGCGAGGCCATCATACGGGTTTCAGAGGAATTCTACGACGTCATCTTGATGGACAACCGCATGTCCAAGATGGACGGAATAGAGGCCCTGAAGGAAATAAAGAAGATTTCACCGGGCATCCCGGTCATTATCATTACGGCCTATGCGTCCGTGGAAACCGCGGTTGAAGCCCTCCATGCCGGTGCCCACGATTACCTGACCAAGCCCCTCGATATGGATGAGCTACGGATCAAACTACGCCGTACGCTGGAGTATTGGAGACTCAAAGAGGACAATATCCTTCAGAAAAGGCGCATCGAGAACCTGTTCGACGCATCGAGGATAATAGGTCGGTCGTCGGCCATGAAGCAGGTCCTTGAAACCGTGGCGACGGTTGCCCCTTCCGAGGCCTCGGTGCTTATCCTCGGAGAATCGGGAACCGGTAAGGAGCTGATCGCAAACGCTCTGCACCAGGGGTCAAATCGGGCGGACAAGAGGTTCATCAAGGTAAATTGTGCGGCCCTGCCGGAGACCCTCCTGGAAAGTGAGCTGTTCGGCCACGAAAAGGGGGCTTTTACCGGAGCGGTGAGCAAGAAACCGGGCCGTTTTCAGCTTGCCGACGGGGGTACGATATTCCTGGACGAAATCGGCGAGATGCAGCTCTCGACGCAGGCCAAGCTCCTCCGGGTGCTTCAGGAGCGTGAGTTCGAGCCGCTCGGCTCCTCCAAGACCGTAAAGGTGGATATCCGGATCGTTACGGCAACAAACAAGGATCTACAGGATGAGGTGGAGCATAGGCGTTTCCGCGACGACTTGTTCTACCGTCTAAACGTCGTCCCTGTTACCCTGCCGCCGCTTCGTCAACGCAGGAGCGACGTTCCGCTGTTGGTCGCGCACTTTTTGAGGATCTATAACGAAAAGAACGGTAGAAACCTACAGGGCTTTCATCCCCGCGCTCTGGACGCCATGATGCGGTATTCGTGGCCGGGTAACATCCGGGAGCTGGAGAACCTGGTCGAGCGTGCCGTCATAATGACCAGAGACGATTATACATCCTTCATGGAACTGCCTGAACGGATACGGAAGGCCGCAGGCGACGTACCAACCGAAAAGGGTGGGGATAGCGGCATCCGTCCCGGAATGACGCTCAAAGAGATGGAACGGGAGTTGATCATACGAACTTTGGAAGAGAACGACGGCAACCGGACCAAGACTTCTCGGCTCCTGGGGATAACGCGCCGTACTCTCCAGCACAAACTGAAAGAATACGGCCTGGATCAATCTCAGGGAGATCCGGGGGACGAGGCGTGAGGCATTCTCATACAAAGGTCGTCCCCCGATAAAAAATTCATCCTGTTGCCGACATCATAGCGGTTGCCGAAATTAATGTCCGTTTGACGGATCGGCCCGCGTCTTAGCTTCCGGCTGTAAATCCCCCCTGCCCCCCTTTACAAAAGGGGGGTAATTATGCGTCCCCATGGAGCATTCCGGCCCCCCCTTACCGGGCTCCCGGTAAAGGGGGGGTGGGGGGGGATTTGGCTTTATCGGACAAGACTTTCGGCAACCGGTATAGGCTACAGCTTCCCGTCCGCGGCCATGCCCATGAATTGGGCGTCGAAACGGAGCTTCACGTTCCCCTTGTCCCCGGCCACGCTTTTGTCGGGGAACTCTATCCCCACATGGTTCTTCGACTTGGCCGCTTGCCCGAACAGCCCGTGATCAAAGCAAAAAGTTTTCACGTACTCCATGGTTTTCTTTAGCTGATCCCCCTTCGCAAACTTTGCGGCATCCGCGGGGAGGTAGAACATTGACGTGGTACGGAGTTGGGCCTGAAATTCGGCTTCAGTAGCCCCGGAGAACTTCGCCATGTACTGGACGGCCTCAGTGCCCTCCTTGCCTTTCGAGGTCATTAGTTTCATGGTCTCATACCAGGCTCCCACCAGTGCCTTCTTCAAGGCATCGGGAGCGTTGGTTCGTACCACCATGAGGTCGATAATCTCCCCGGGTATGCGGCTGGAATCGAACACCAACTCGGCGCCTTTGACGTTTCGACACTGCATGAGGGGTGGGTTCCACGTCACGGCCGCGCCGTTGGCATCCGACGCGAATACCGCAGCGATATCGGAATCCGAGGTATTTACAAGGGTCAGGTCGCGCTCGGTGAGACCGTTCATCTCAAGGGCACGGGCAAGGAGATAGTGTGAAACCGACAATTGGACCAATTTCACTTCTCGGCCTTTGAGGTCCGGGACCGTCTTGCCCTTTTTCATGACGACGCCGTCGTTTCCGTTTGAGAAATCGCCCACGATAAGCGCGGTGGAATCGACCCCGCCGACCGCGGGGATAGTCAACGCGTCCATGTTGGTCATGACGCAGCCGTCGAAATTACCCGCAGTGTAGAGATTGATGGACTCAACATAGTCGTTGATCAGTACCAGCTCGATCTTGATCCCGAACTTGTCGGCCCATTTCTTCAATATGCCGGAATTGGAGGCAAGTTCCCAGGGCTCCCACCCGGTATAATGCGACCACGCAATCTTGTGCGCGGACCCGGCACATACCCAAGAAACGGTTAAACACAGGAAAATCAGCGCAACCGAAACGACGACTGCGACACGCTTCATGCTCCCACCTCCATGTTGTTGTATCGGTTGCCTTAAGTCCCAACCGAACAGCGGAAAAGCACTTTCCATAGGAAGTTTCTTCCCCGGCTGGCTTCACCTCTTCGAAAACTCTTGGTATCACGCCTCGAAGTTCTTTTGGTCGGAGCGTACCTGCTTAACCAGTTCGCCCAAGCGCTTCACGGACATCTCGGGGTCCACATCGGCCGACGCAGTCTCCGTTCGCAGGGTCCCAACCGTCACAACGGCTTCTTCCATGCGGGTCAGGGCCTCTTCGTTGCGAGTGAGTATTTCATTGATCCGCTCTAGTTGCTCCTCCCGCAAAAGCCATCTTTGTTTCAGAGTCTCCATTTCGGCGCGGTCCGCATCCGTGGGATTGCGCAGAGTTCGCAGGGCCTTGCGACGCTCGTTTATGTACTTGGGATCAATGCCGGCGGTGGTCTTCAGCCTATTCACAATGTCCTTGAGGTTTTCCAAAACCCCAAGATACACCTGTTCGGAGGCCCCCCAGATACGCCCGACATCCTCGTTTCCCGAGGACAATCTTTCGGTTACGACCAAATCGAGGCGGCGGTACGAGTCACGTATGCGGATGAACTGCTCAGCCCCCTGTTTCGCGTATTCCTCGGCGCCGGAGATGTTCGCGGCTTCCGACAAATCGTCATACAAGTCCCTCAAGCGTTGCGCCTCGTCGTCTACCGTCCTGCGGGCTAGGTGTTCGACGTATTTCTTCGCCAATGCTTCGTTGCGAAAGAAGTAGTTTGCCACCAGGCAGCCCAGACTCACGGCGGAAGCCCCGAGAGCGGCCAACAAGCTCCAAGGAGAATGAAACAACGGCCACGCCACACCGCCGAGTATGGCCAGCACTCCGGGATACAGGGTTGCAGGGTGGGTGAGGGCCTCGTACAAAACCGCCCTTTGGATCGCGCCTTTTGAGAAATCTTCTACTGAAGGGGGACCTGGGTTGTCGTTCATCGTACTACGGGTAAGCACTCCAAGAAGTCCGGGCAGCGCACAAACGCGACCGGGCAATGGTTGACGAAACGCCGGTATCCGATACGCCCGATTATAGCGACGCTCCTTGAATTTTGCGGCAAAGCCGGCCCGGCGGAACCAAGGTACAAGGGGCGGGGTTTATACCCGCCCGCCGGCGGCATCCAGGGAACGGGCGGGGATAAACCCCGCCCCGACATATGTTTGTTTCGATTCACTCAAACCGTCAGGGTTACCGCAATTCTCAGCGCGTGACACTTTAATACTCTTCCCGCACAAGCACAGGCTCGACCCTGGGCAGCCTGTACTGCCACGCCCTCGTGGATTCTCCCGGGTTTTGGGGGAGCGGCCGGGAACCTCCCAGCCCAACGGCCAGCATACGGTTCGGGTCCATATTGTGTGCCACCGTGAGGTACCGGGCGACCGATTCCGCCAGTTCCTGAGAAAGCGTACGGTTCGCCGGCTCGTCTCCTTTGGTGCCCGTATGACCTTTCACCACTACTCTAAACTTGGGATAATGCTTGAGCATTTCAACGGCTGCATCCACCACCTGTTTCCCGATCGTGTCAAGATCGGACGAACCCGGTTGAAAAGTGATGGGGTCGATCTTAAGGGTGCCGACTTCCTTGAGCTTGGCCCAGCCCGCCGAGTCCAGGGGCGAAAACCTCTCGGAAAGGGAATCGGTGGGCGGCTTGGGCGACACGGCGCCCGGAGCGGTGGTGAAGCCGGCCATAAGCTTTGATGACGCCTTTTCGAGGAAAGAGCCGTTGATCAAGCGATACGGATCATTGTAGGGGATGGGGTCGCCGGCAAAATCACCCGCATTGATTAGGACCCGAACCGTCGCATGGAAGGTCTTGATGAGACCTTCTTCCGCATAGCCTCCATGAGGGGCTATTCCGAACCATTGCTCGCAGTTCTCGGCCAGGTTTGCCCATCGGACGCCTTTCAGCATCGTCTCCACGGATTCCGGCGACATGCCGGTCTCGGACGCGACCTGTTTGCGGAGTACCTCCGGCGAGTCCTGGTATTTCTTGAGCGCCCTGAAATAGGAGTCCAGGACGGCCTCAACAACCTCGGGGTGCTTGCTTCCGAAACTCCTACCGACCAACAGGACGTCAACTATCAATCGTTCGGTTTCCTCGGTCCCGATGAGTTTGCGTACGCCCGGTTGAGCAAGGGCTTTGGATACGTCGGGTTCCCACAGGACGGCGACATGAGCCCTACCTGCCAACAGGTTTTTCAGCGCATCTTCGGAACCGGCGGCTTCGATGAGATTCTCGCCGGGCGGCGGGATCAGTTCGGGCACGCTGAAATGATATGCAGCGGCTTTGGCAAGATGGTGACTGGGGCTCCTTGGGGTGTACGCCACCCTGAGCCCTGTCTTGCCCTTCAGTGAATCCAGACCTGAAATATCCTCGCGGCGGGACAGGATGGCATCCCCTCCCTTGGATTCGTCGATTACCATGATGACGGTACCGGGAAAGCCTTGCGCCGCGCCATTCAGGATGAAGGAGTCGACCGTGGCCACGGCCAGGTCTATGGCCCCCTCCTTCAGTCTCTTCATACGTTGAACGTTGTCGGCCTTATCGTCCTCGCAGGCGAGTAGCCACCCGGATCGCCGCATCTGTTCCTTCATCTCAGGCGACCGGAGTATGAAGTAACCGATCCAGTTGTCCACGGCGATCGTCACCTTGCCCTTTGTGCGCCCCGCGTCGCTCGTGGCTTTTTGGGTGTAATCCCCGAAGTGTAGGTTAATGTAATAGCCGCCGATTACGGCCCCCAAGCCGATGCCCAGGAGCAGCAAAGCGCCGATGATGCGTCGGTTCATGACGTCTCCCGGGGCCTGGTTTCAGGGGAGCAAGGGGTGTTTTCCAAGGTCCGCATGGGATCCGTCCGCCTATTGAGGTGCCTGTGACGCGCTGAACTTTTCCGCTTCGGCCAATACTTCCCTGAGCCCTTTCTTCAAGGCATCGGGGTTGTGGGCCGAACGGTAAAAGGTACGGCCGGGCTGGTTGAGCGAATGGCGTTCGTCGATACAGAACCCGATCGTGTATATGAGTATGGGAGTATTGTCGAGAATGTACTTGCTCCACTTGTCCAATATGCCGGGATCGGTGGCCATTCCGTCGGTGATTACGACAATGGTGTACTCACCGTACCCGAGTTGTCTACGCGCCTGTTGTTCCATCATGTCGTACGCCATGCGCATCGCTTCACCCAACGGCGTATGTCCTCCGGGCCGGACCGCGTTGGTCAATCGAATAAGCTCCTCGCCGGCTCCTGCCTTAAGTGCCCGGTTGGACCAAGTGTTGTAATAAAAGGCCACAAGGCCCACGTTGGCGCCCGCGGGGAGGCTCCGAAACCACTGATTGACGGCTTCCTTGGCCGAGTGCGCCTTGGTCTTGCCGGGGCCCGCGCAGTTCGTTTCGCTCATGCTGCCCGAACCGTCGAAAATAAGCACGTAATTCTTTGCCGTCAGGTCGGGGGCCACTTCCATGTCCTTGTCGCTTTTCAGCGGAACGGGCCAATTTCGTCGAAGCTGATAGGATCGAGTGTCAATTGCCGAACCCTGAGCGTAAACGGTCGCCGAACTCCCGCTTACGGCAAACAGGGCCGCCAGGATGCACGCAATAGCGGTCAGTGACGGTCGGTGCATTTTCTACCTCCCGAAGGAATCATACCGAACGTTGAAACCGGCTTGCCGGCGCTCCGTCAGTCCAGCGGCTTGAACACCGAATCCTCCGCTTCGACCTGTATCATACGGAAAACCACACGCATGTTGGACAACCATTCTTCCTTAGTCCTGGGAGCGCATGGTTCGCCTCCGCAAAGGCCTGATTTGGGTTGGTTTATCCCATGACCTATGACAGTAAACTGAGAGAGGTCAAGGGAAGCCCCTTTCTTCTTGCCGGACTCGATCACGCCGTCACGCACCTTCATGGCCCTGGCCAAGCTCAAGTTCTTGGCCGCTTGCTCGGTGCGCTTGAGCATCATTTCCGTTTCCCCCTCCTTCTTCCTTCGGAGATAGCCGAGAGGGTCGCTATGACCTTCCACTACGATAACCGCGCCGCCGTAAGTGGAGGCGAGTTCAACCACCTTAGCGAACTCGGCGGCATAGTTTTCCGCGGGAAAATCGTTCTGGTTCGGTTGAAAAAGGATTTCAAACGAGAAGAGTTCCGCTTCCCCGAGTTTGCCTACGGCACGCCGTTTCTCAACCACCTTGGCCACTTCGTCCATTTTGAATCTTGGCGAAGCCACATCCTCGACACCCGTCAGGTCCGTCCGCAAGCGGTCGTATTCCCATTTTGCCTGTTCGATATGCACTTTCTTGCCGAGAAGCCCCCCGGTCACGAAGGAACTCTGAATCGACTCGGTAAGATTGGCAAAGTTCCTCGGCCAGTTGGCATCCCCGAAAAACTTGACATTTCCGCCGAACCCCACAAACTCGCAATCGCCGTATAATGCTTCAGCATCAGCGGTAGCCTGGGGGCTGTCCAGGAGTATCTGTGCCGACGCGCTGAGTAGGGCCTTGAGCTCTCCGGTCTTATTTTTGCGGTCCGCGAACAATCGCTTCAACTGCTGTTCGGCCGTCAGCAGCCCGTTAACGAACACCTCCACCTGTTGCCTGCGCGCCTGAAAATAGTCCGACCTTACCGCGTACACGTCGGCTATGACCCGACTGGCGGTCCTGGTGGACATAAGTATCCGCGCCCCTCGTACGGAACCCTCCGCGCCGGTGCCTACGGTGCCCTTGGACGTAAGGGCCAATCCGTCCGGTATTATGACGAACGCGGCATCCGCGTCGGGTTGATGAAACGCCTCGCCGGGGGTGTTCTCGGTGCCGGTGACGTCCGGGGTCCACTTGATCTTCACATCGTTCATGGAAAGCCCCGCGTCCTTCAAAACGGTTCCGAGATAATCCACGTGGGGGCCGTAAGCTTGAAGCGCGATGGTTTTCCCTTTGAGGTCTCTAACCGCTTGGATCCCCTGCTTTACCACCAAACAATCCCCGCCCACGGACCACGTCATCTGGTAGACCACTACGGGAGCGACGCGGGGATCTTTGGACAGGGCCTCCGCAGCCATATTGATCATGCCCATGGTGCCGCGGAGAAAAGGCGTTTCCCCCTTGATAAAGGCTTCCGCCTGTTTTTTGAAATCATCCATCCTGACTAGTTTCAGCTTGAGACCACGCTTGGCGAAGATGCTTCCCGCAGCGGTTGAGGCCGAATTGCCGTTGGCAAGAATGGTCGCAATGTCGCCGCCCCAGGTTATGAGCGGTACGGTCAATTCACCCGTATCTTTTACGGGCGCCGGTGCACCTTGTAGGACTTGGGCCAGAGGCGGAGAGGCGACGTATTGAGGCGCCCCCCAAACGGCACCCGATGTCAGCGCAAGAGCAAGCGCGATTGCCGATATCACGACGCTGTGAGCCTTCATGATCAACCCCGATCCTTCTACTCTTTGTGGGATGTGCCCTTACCATATCAGAAGGTGCGTGTCGCGACAAGCGGATCACGCGAAGGGCGCGGGAATCGGAAAAATTTTGCGGCACGCGGATCTATACCGGTTGCCGATGGAAAAGTCCGTTTGTGTCCGCAAACCGATCTTACTTCTTGCAATAGGTATGCGAGTCCGGGTGAAACCGCGACCAGGCTTCACATTGTCGTCGGGCCGTGTTATAGACCGGCCGACTTGTCGTCGCGGCCGAGCGACCAAATCCAAAGAACCAAATAACTCGACATGAGTCATAACCCTTTAGTCACTTGAACGAAAAAGGAGACATCCACATGAAGAATGGCGGATTCCGGGCAATTGCCGCAACCATCGCCGCTTGTACCGGCATAACGATTCTAGTCGCCGCAATCGCTGTGCCGGTCCACGCAAGCGCGCCCCAGATGCTACGCGAAATGGGAGAGGCATTTGTGGAAGTCGCGCAGAAAGTCTCACCCGCGGTGGTAAACATAAGCTCGAGCAAGAAGATCGCCCCGGCCGGTATGCCGGGAGGAATGCAGCAAGAACTTGGCCCTCAATTCAAGAAAGACAATCCGTTCAGGGAGTTCTTCGGCGACGAATTCTTCAAGAGGTTTTTCAAGGACCAACAAGGTAAGAATTTTCGACAGCAAGGAATGGGGTCCGGCGTGATCGTGTCGTCGGACGGCACCATCCTGACCAACTCCCACGTTGTAAAAGACGCGGATGAAATAAAGGTTACGCTCCCGGATAAACGCAGCTTCTCCGCGAAAGTCATAGGCGAAGATCCTGAAAGCGACATCGCTGTTATCAAAATCGATGCGAAGGACCTGCCCATAGCCGAAACGGGTGATTCGGGAAAAATGCGCGTCGGCGAAATCGTGGTCGCCATCGGCAACCCCTTCGGCCTCAACAATACGGTTACTTCCGGTATCGTATCAGCCACGGGGCGTACCAACGTCGGCATAATCGACTATGAAGACTTCATTCAAACCGACGCGGCCATAAATCCGGGCAATTCCGGGGGACCTCTCGTCAACATCGAAGGCAAAGTAATAGGCATAAACACCGCCATAGCCTCAAGGAGCGGCGGTTACCAGGGTATCGGCTTCGCCATTCCGTCAAACACGGCCAAGCAGATCATGGATTCGTTGCTCAAGGACGGGAAGGTTCGGCGCGGTCTCCTGGGCGTGAACATCCAGGACCTCAGCGAGTCGTTGGCCGAGTCGTTCGAGAGAAAGGATGCTCGGGGCGCCTTGGTCTCCCAGGTCATACCCGACAGCCCCGCCGAAAAAGCCGGAATAAAGTCCGGAGACATAATCCTTGAGCTCGATGGGCAACAAATCGAAAATGCGTCGCAACTCAAGAACCTGGTCGGCAAGGTCACACCGGGCTCCAAAGTCGTAGTGACCCTTTACAGAGACAAGAAGACACAGAAAATAGACGTGGTGGTGGCGGAACGCGACCCGAGCAAGATCGCATCCAAGACCGAGGAGGCCGGTCCTGAAACCTCCAACGAGCTGGGACTTGAACTCGAGAAAGTCCCGGCCGCTGTGGCCGAGAAAATGGGCCTTAAGGAAGATACCGGATTACGAGTGGCCGGCATCGACCCGGAAGGCCTCGGTAGGCGGTTGGACCTTCGACCTGGCGACATCATCCTCGAAGTGAACGGGAAGCCCGTTTCCGATGTTGCCGGCTTCAATAAAGCCGTCACCCAAGCGAAAGAAAAGAAGTTGATCCGGCTTAAAGTCCAACGAGGCAAGGCACAGATATTCCTCGGTTCCCGCCTCGGTTAGTTCCGTCGGGGGACCCACGGGACGCTCCATTTTCCCGAGGGTCCTCCGTCAAATGCCATTGATCCCTTGCGGTCGGCGGAAAGAGATGTCCGTCGGGTAACCGTTCACTTACGCGGGGGAGACTCCATTCCAAACGTGCCGACCCCGCAAGGGGTCTCCCCATTGATTCCGGGCTTGGGCCATATCCTTAAGTCGACAACACCGGGCCGTAACGGACTCCCGCCTCAGAAGGCCGTGGACTCTTCAACAGCGGCATGGTATTGTCTTCATCCAGCTTGAACATCCGGTTTTCACAGGAATAGCGGCCGCGATTCATGACCCCAAGGCCGAAAAGCAGATAAGCGCCCTCACGGTCCGGTCCATCAGCCGACACTTCTCGCAGGTTTTCGACGTGAGCCATAGGTGGTAGATCGTAAGGTGGATTTACGGATGCGTTTACCCCCGTGGGTCGGCCGTTTCCCGGCGAGAATCGACGGAAGCGGTTCAAACCGGAGTTGTAGTCGGTCTTCCGCATTATCCTTCCGGCCTCAATAAGGTGTCGGAGGCTAACCCGATTCGATGGAGAGGAAACCATGAAACGGTGTGGCACGATCATACTATGGGTGGGATTGTGGATGGCGACGGGATTGCCGGCCTCCGCGGATCAGGTTGTCCGGGTGGGATTCCTCGGCGTGATGACGGACCGACAAGGTTCCTTCGGGGCAGTGGCGAAACAA
>JAZDOF010000112.1:0-3220 GCA_043799015.1 Pseudomonadota bacterium
GCGGCGATTACGACCTTGTCCTTGACCCTCGTCTTGGAGTTCCGTTTTCAGTGGGCCCGCCGTCAAGTTCTCCAAACAGAGCCCCAAAGGCTCGAAAGATTGGGACGACACCTAATCGTCGGCTTCTATGACCTCGAGGAAGTCCGGAGACTCGTCAAGCTGCGAGCCGCCGCGGGGATTTTCCTGTCGGCCCGGAACGTTCAAGGGAAGAGCGTAGCCGAAGTCCGATCGGAAATGTCCTCCCTTCAGCGCATTCGCCGGGAACAGTCTCTCCCGCCGTTGTGGATAGCCACGGATCAAGAAGGCGGTGCGGTATCCAGGATGTCGCCGCCGTTGAGTTCTATGCCGTCGCTTTCCCAGGTCGTGGATACCCACCCGGACCCTGTTCGGCGCGCACGGGCCGTACGCGAATATGCTTCGACTCAAGGACGCGAGCTTGCGGAAATTGGCGTGAATCTGAATTTTGCCCCAGTGGTGGACATCAACTTCCGAGTAAGGAACCCGCACGATCGGTACACTCGGGTCTATCAACGTGCCATCTCAGATGATCCGGGTACGGTAGCCGAGGTGGCCGACTGGTACTGCGCGGCCCTCGAACGGACCGGTGTGCGCTGCACCCTGAAGCATTTCCCCGGTCTTGGGCGCGTTTCCGGTGATACGCACATGGGCCCGGCGGATCTGGACACCCCTGTGTCCGAACTGGAGACCACGGATTGGGTCCCCTTTCGCCGGTTGATGAGGGAAGGCCGGGCATTCACTATGCTGAGCCATGTCCGATTGACCGCGCTGGACCGTCGGCGCCCCGTATCGACTTCGGCCGCAGTGGTCGCTGGAATGCTCCGGAATGATCGGCAGTACGAGGGCATCCTGGTGACCGACGACTTCAGCATGAATGCCGTTTACCGAAGTCCCGACGGTATGGACGCGGGGTGCGTCGACGCGCTGAACGCGGGAGTCGACTTGATATTGCTGAGCTGGGATCCGGACCAATACTACCGGGCTATGTTCGCTCTCCTGTCGGCCGAGGAAAGGGGGACACTCGATGGAGGGGCCTTGCGCCGCAGTGATGAACGCTTGGCTCGATGGGCCCCGTGAATTCCGCGTTCCGGAGTGGAGGCCCCATCGTGGAGGCGGCCGCGTCGGAATCAGGATTCTCCTCACCGATCCGGCGGGCGCTCGATAGCCGGCATCTTTCCTTGACAGTTCCCAATCCGTCCTGGTACAGCTCTTTCCTATGATGTTGAGGACCGGGGCTCCCCAATGTCGGTCCGTGTGCGGCCTGCGGTAAACCGCAACTACCGTCTCCATTGCGAGTTTTGGAGAGGGTAGGGGGAAGGTGGACCCAAGAGCAATTGACCCTTGGGCCGGCCATAGGGCCGGCCGGTGCTTCCTATGGAGCCGAAGGGATACCGGCACCCGGACGTACGGCCTGAAGCAGCACCCAACAGCGAGGTTTTCCCATGCAAATGCGACGATTGGTAGTGAAACCCGACCTGCCCGAAGAGCTCCAAGGCCTGATGGCGGTCGCCATGAACCTTTGGTATAGCTGGAACCCCGAGGTCGGCCGTCTCTTCCAGGTCATCGACCCCGAGTTGTGGGAGGCCTCCGGCCATAATCCCGTACGGATGCTGGCGAATTTGTCGGAGGAGCGCCAACGGGAAGTCCTCGACGATGCCGCCGTCATGAATCGCATCCACAACGTGGAGCAGGCCTTCGAGGACTATGTGGGCCGTACTTCAGTGTATTCTTTTAATTTGGATCGACCCATCGACTACAGGATAGCCTACTTCAGCATGGAGTTCGGCCTTCACGAATGCCTGGCCATTTATTCGGGGGGCCTGGGAATGTTGGCCGGAGATCATCTTAAGAGCGCTTCCAATCTTTGTCTGCCTTTGGTGGGAATAGGACTGTTGTATCAGAAAGGTTACTGCGCGCAGTACCTCAACATTGACGGCTGGCAGCAGGAACGCTATCCGGTAAACGACTTCTACAACATGCCCGTATCGCAGGTACGTGACGCGTCCGGCCGGCACGTCTGCTTCGATCTGAAATTCCCGGGCGATACCGTCAAGGTTTTCATCTGGAAGGTCCAAGTAGGCCGCATCACCTTGTATCTTCTCGACACCAACCACCCGATGAACTCCCCACGAGCCAAGGAAATCACCGCCGAGCTTTACGGGGGCGACTCCGACATGCGCATGAGGCAGGAGATAGTCTTGGGAGTAGGGGGCGCAAGAGCGCTGCACCACTTGGGCTTGTGGCCGTTCGTGTACCATCTCAATGAAGGTCATGCGTCATTCGCGGCCCTGGAACGCATCCGTCAGACCATGGCGACCTACAGGGTGAGTTTTGACGTCGCACTTAGATCCGTGGCCGCGTCCACCGTGTTCACGACTCACACACCCGTTCCGGCAGGCATAGATCTATTTCCTCCCCAACTCGTGGAGCACTACTTCGCGGAATACATGCAATCCATGGGGATGAGGGTGAAAGACCTGCTCGAACTGGGGCGGTCCAATCCCCGGGATGAGGGTTCACCACTGTCCATGGCCGTCCTGGCCCTTCGCGTCTCCCGCGGAGTCAACGCGGTAAGCGAGCTCCACGGAACGGTTGCGAAGAAAATGTGGAGAGATTTGTGGCCTGATGTCGATGAGGAAGATATCCCCATAGGGTACGTCACCAACGGAGTGCATATTCCTTCCTACGTCTCCATGGAATTGGCGGACGTCTTCGCCCGATATCTGGGAGAAGAATGGATTGAAGACCCTGATAACGAGAAAGTCTGGTCTCGTGTACACCAAATCCCCAACGAGGAGCTTTGGCGGGTCAGAGAGACGCGCCGCGAGCGACTCGTCTCCTTCTGTCGCAATCGTCTCCTGGGACAATTGAAGGCCAGAGGAGGATCGACCATCGAAACCAGGCGGGCAGGAGAGGTGCTGAACCCCGAGGCTCTAACCATAGGCTTCGCCCGCAGATTCGCACCGTACAAGAGAGCTTCTCTCCTGTTCACGGACATGGAGCGACTTGTAAGAATAGTCTCCAACAAGGATCGGCCGGTTCAGTTCATATTTGCCGGTAAGGCGCACCCGAAAGACACGCGCGGCAAAGAGATCATCAAGGAAGTGGTCCATCACGCGCGGTCCGACCGCTTGCGTCGCAGTCTCGTGTTCCTGGAGAATTACGACATCAGCATTGCAAGGTACCTGGTACAGGGTGTGGA
>JAZDOF010000125.1:0-3557 GCA_043799015.1 Pseudomonadota bacterium
CTCCGACCATCTGACGGGACTGGACGGGCTCAAGGAGAGATTCAGGGACGCCCTTACCGTTGTGGGCGAAGGCGCTCAGGAATTCCTCTCCCATCCGAAATCCCCCGAGAGCATAGTCCCCGAGGACCGACACATGTCGGAGTTTCTTAACCGAATGGGTTTCCCTCCCGGCAGGCCTCCGGTGGACTACCCCCCGTCCCTCGATCGGGCTTTGATTGCGGCCGAAGACGACACCATCGATCTAGGGGGACTAACGCTTCACTTTCTCGCCGTGGGAGGTCATTCACCCGGCGCGCTGAACGTGTACATTCCCGAGCTGGAAGCCCTGATAGCGTCGGATTCATTAGGCTATCGCTTCAGAAAGCGAGGTTTCCATCCTCTTTTCCTTACCGACTATTCCCAGTATATGGCCACCATGGATCGTCTTCACGAATTGAAGCCCGCAATCCTGGGGGTGGCCCATCAGGGCCCGCTTGTCGGCCGGGAGGTCGAGGCGGCCTTCAGGCAGGCGCGGCAAGCCGCCGGCGCTATTCGCGACAGGATCCGCTCCGATTCAAGGGCATCCGAAGAGATCGCGCATGAACTCTTACGCGAATCGTATAACGACGAGTTTCTCCTGTACACGGAGAAGAACATCGCCAACTGTTGCCGTCTGCTGGTGAAACGGGCAAGGGACTGAATTATACTGTTTCGAGTTCGAAGAAGTGGTGCCCAGGGCCTGGAACGGCGTTCGAGCTCAATCCGGGGTCGAATGGGCCACTATAGGTTATTGGCCTGCTATATTGAGGGTTTTTGAAGAGGGATGTGCCCGGGGAGGGACTTTTTCCAAGAAGTGCCTCCCCCGGCAATCTTATAGTGTCACGCGTTGACAATTGCGGGAACCCTGAACGGTTGAGTGAATCGAAACAAACATCTGTACGCGGGGATAAGCCCCTACGTTACCTCGATTCCGCCGGGCCGGCTTTGCCGCAAATTTCAAGGAGCGTGACTATAGCTCTTTGAAAGCGCTTTGGTATTGGACACGGGAATGGCGAGGCGGCAAATGGATTTCAGGGCGATACAGGTGCTGTGCATGGTGGTTTCCACGTTCCTCGACGAGATCGCATGGGCCCCCTATGGAAAGGAAGAGTTACATACGCCCGTGATCACGGTCCCTGAAGATACCCGGAAACTGGATATGCTGACCGACATCATGGGCACGCTCACCCGTATGATGGACACCAGGATAAATTTCGTCAGCTCCGAGGGCAAGATCATTCGTGAATGGATTGAAACCATACTCGAACTGGGGACAAGATATCGTCGCGAGCTGGAGACCCTTGAGGAACTTGAGCAACGATCCCGGAAGCTGATTTCGTAGGGACCCAAAATACATGGAGGAATCGGTGATATCAAAATTGTTCGAACCCATTTCGGTTGGTCCGGTTTCCCTGGCCAACCGCGTAGTCATGACGGCCATGCACTTGAATTACACTCCGAATGGCGAGATGACCGACCGATTTGTCGATTTTTACGCGGCCAGAGCGCGCGGCGGCGGCGGTCTCATCATCATAGGCGGTGCGGAAATAGATGACGAGGCTTCGGGCATCGACTCTCTGGTGTCCATAAAACACGACGGGTTTATTCCGGGACTCAAGCGATTCACGGACGCGATTCACGCCGAAGGCGGCAAGGTAGCGGTCCAGCTCTATCAAGCCGGTGCATATTCGTTCTGCGGTCTGAAGGGAATTCCCATACTCGCTCCATCGGAAATCACGTCGTACTTCACTCGACAAAAAACCAAGGCCATGACCACGGACGAGATTCACCGGGTTCGGGACGATTTCGTTCAAGCCGCGCGCCGTGCCGTGGAAGCCGGGTTCGATGCAGTCGAAGTGCTTGGCTCGGCCGGATACCTCATCTGCCAATTCCTTTCACCCCTCACCAACAAACGGGAAGATGAGTACGGGGGTACGCTGGAAAACCGGATGCGATTCGGGTTGGAGGTCGTGAAAGGAGTCCGCTGGGAAATCGGCCCCGGCACGGGACTCATAGTGCGCGTTGCCGGCAATGATTTTGTACCGGGCAGCCACACGAACAAGGAGGCCAAGGTATTCGCAGCGGCATGCCGGGACGCCGGAGCGGATTGCATCAACGTTACGGGCGGTTGGCATGAGAGCCGAATCCCTCAGATTACGATGGACCTTCCCAAGGGCGGTTACGTATACCTTGCTCGGGGAATAAAGGAAGCGGTGGATGTTCCCGTCGTCGCCTGCAATCGAATCAATGACCCGGTGGTCGCCGAAGAGATTCTCATGGAGGGAAGTGCGGACATGATCGGAGTAGCCCGCGGCTTCCTGGCGGACCCCGAATTCGTGAACAAGGCCCGTGCGGGAGGCTTGGCCCGTATTCGGCGGTGCGTAGCCTGCAATCAACGTTGTTTCGACCACGTATTCGCGCTCAAGCCCGTGGGATGCATGGTGAATCCCAGAGCGGGGAAGGAAGGAGACACAGCGATCATCCCCACTTCCGCTCCTAAGAAAATCCTAGTGGCGGGAGCAGGGCCGGCCGGCTGTGAATTCGCATGCACCGCGGCTCAACGAGGACACAAAGTGATTCTCTGCGACCGAGAGGACCACATCGGCGGCCAGGTGTTGTGGTACGCGGAGGCGACGGGCAAGCCCGAGTACCTCAACATCTTCAATTACTACGGTGCGATGATCCCTGAATACGGGGTGGATTTGAGGCTGGGCACGGCAGTGACTCCCGAATTGGTCTCCCGAGAAAAACCCGATCTAGTGGTGGCGGCAACGGGCGCGGCCCCCATGAAGCCGCCCATCGACGCGGTGGAGCAACCACACGTGGTCCAAGCCTGGGACGTTCTCAGGGGCAAAGTACCTACCGGACGGAACGTAGTCGTGGTTGGAGGCGGTTCAGTGGGCCTGGAAACCGCGGTCTATCTGGCTGCAAAGGGGACCATCTCCCCGGAAATGGTCTATTTTTTGACCATGTACAAAGCGGAGACCATGGATGTGATCCGGGAGCAGATGACCAAGGGCAACAAAAACGTCACCGTCATAGAAATGGCATCGCGCGTGGGTCGCGACGTCGGTCAATCCACCCGTTGGGTTCTTATGAAGCAACTGACCATTCGAGGCGTGGGAATAGTTACCGGCGCCACCATGAAGGACATCACGCGCGACTCGGTAGTGTATTCAACCGCGGATGGAAAGGAAACGACCATTCCCGCGGACACCGTAGTCTTGGCGATGGGGGCACGGCCCGAAAATTCGCTTGCGAAGTCCCTCGAAGGGATGGGCATGGAAGTCAAGGTCATCGGCGACGCGGCGAAAGTGTCCCGTATCGGCGATGCCGTTGAAGAGGCCTTCATGCTGGCTCGTGAGGTGTAAGAGCAACCAGGCCGGTGGGGAAGAATGGTGAAGAAATGAGACGGGTCGGCCGACCCGTCTCATTTTGACCGTTAGGCCCATATTGGGGCCGGTGTTCACACGGCTTCCCACCTGTCCTCGAAAGCATTCCTGTCCATGAGTTTCCTGATGCCGGCTATGTCCTCGATG
>JAZDOF010000126.1:0-2052 GCA_043799015.1 Pseudomonadota bacterium
TTACCGGTCGGAAAATAATCGTTTTGGATGTCGATAACAATCAGAGCTGTTTTCACTGTTACCTCGACCACCGGTGATCGCGAAAGATGGAACAATTATACCACATGTGACGTTCAGCGGCTCAACAAGTAAGCCCGTGCCTCGGGAGACCCGTTTCATCGCTCCATCGAATATGGGGAAAAGAAGGCTTTGGGGTCATGATCATACAACGGCTCGTTCACCCGCATTGAAGTATCATCCACACCTTGGAAAAATCCCCTGCAGCGAGATCGCTCCCGCGAATCCAGAAGTACAAGCGACCGCAATCGCCCCACATCATGTTGGTGTCGTCATCGGAATCCACTTGTAGCAGCAGCTTCCACTCCGATGCGCCGGGCGCTAGGTCCACCGCTCTCGGGTCGCTGTAACCGGAAGGGTCTCCGCAGTACAGGCCGTTGGAAGCCAGTTGACTCTCGAGCTCCATGGAGTCGCCTTGAATGGGATTGGGAAAGCCGCCCAGTTGATGCTCGGGCCCTTCCGCGGCATAGGCGGACCTAAGCTCCTCAACAATCTCGTAGGCCATATCGAATTCGGCAGGCACATCCTCCCCCAGGCGCTCCACGCTTGGAATACTTTGTATGGTTTTCGGTGCCCAACGTTTCTCCCGGTACACATAGTCCTTCCCTAAACCTGCCGGAGCTTCCGCGTTCACAAGATCCACCGAGGCAGGCACGTAGATCACCCTCCAACTGCCCTTATCTTCCGGATCAAAGCCCCACGTTGACTGCTCCTGATCGTAGAAGAAATACAGACGGCCGTTTTGCGGCAAACCCTCAAGGCCGTGGGAGGGCGGCAATTCGGCCAGGTCGATCTGAGCTATGAAAGCCGCCGGCGAGCCTTTCCACATCGGCCAATCGAATTGGGGCGGCACTTCGGGAAGACCTCCAAGCTTGGAGAAAGCCCTACCCGCCCCCGCCGATACCAACAGCACAGCGGGAACACTCTTGTCTATTAATAATTCGCGAATATCCTTTTTGGTCATTGACGTCTCCGATCGCCGGCTTTCATTATTCTGCGGTCCGGAACTCTTCGGTAACCATCTCATCGAGCGTGTAAGGGCAGGATTCCGGGAAGGCGTTCGCCGGGATCCCGGTTTCTCCGGCCGCTCGTTCGCGGGCAATCTTGTACCCTTTCCCTATGCTTGCGTGGATATCATGCATGAGGCTCGGGCTTTCGTCCAACAAGAGCACGATTTCGGCGCGTTGGGTCACTATCGTGCCGACCCAACTCCCGGATCGTCGATCAGGTTGGTATTGCCATTTAAGCAAATGGGCGAGCAAGACGGAGAGACGACTCACCAGTTCACGTTTTTGGCTTTTCCCCATGTTGTCCAATTCCTCGGCGACATGCTCCACGTCCACCTCGGACAGTCTTCCTTGCCTTATGAGCTCGGCGTTTTGCCTGGCCCATGCGTGATAATCTTCGTCATAGGACACGGTTTGCATGGTGAAGACTCCTTACACGAATCCTTGGTAACCGTCCGGTCTCTGCGAGCCGTGATATAGCCGATGCCGAAAGTTTTGTCCTTTTCACGCGTCCTCACTCTCCGTCCCTCTCCAAGTTTGGAGAGAAAAAGAAAGGAACGAACTTTTGGCAACCGGTATAACTCGTCTCGAAAGCCCAGTCCTTTTGTACCCGTACAGGCGGGTACGTCAAGGGATTGTTCGGCGAAAGGACGGTAATCATTCACTCTTGTGGGGCAGGCTTTCCAGCCTGCCGAGATCGCACTAAGAAAATTCGCAGGCTAGAAAGCCTGCGCCACGTTGAGATTGGGATTTCCCCCTCGTAAGTGAATGGTTACGAAAGGGCGAGGATCCATCGTTGACTTGCGACCGCGAGTTGGCTAAGGTTGAGTGCGATAGGTGCTCGCGGAGCTTAATAGGGAAGCCGGTTAAATTCCGGCGCGGTCCCGCCGCCGTAACCGAGGACGAAATCCCGAAAGTGCCACTGCCCCGATTATTCGGGTGGGAAGGCTCGGGAGATTAGAACGATTCGGAAGCCGGAAGACCTGCC
>JAZDOF010000745.1:0-2253 GCA_043799015.1 Pseudomonadota bacterium
GTCGAGGAAACGGTATCTAACCCGACGAATGCCCTCCAGCTTGGACAACTCCTCGGCTATGCCGCGAATGAAAGGGAGGCGACCTTCCCCCGGAGGTTTGGGGAATTCGAGTACCAAAATGAGAGAGTCCTGCTCGCCGAACAGCCTCGAGTTTTCCTTGCTCAGGGCTATAATGCGACTGGACTCACCAACCCCCTCCATCAAGTCGGTGCTTATGGTCATGTACGGCATGGCCGCGAAGCCGGCTAACGTCAGTATGCCGAAGAAGCAGAGAACCCCCCTTGGAAACCGTAAGGATAATCTGCACACACTCAGTAATACCGGGATGATTGTTTGCATGATCGTTATTGCGGTCCCTCGGGCGGTTTCCGGCCTGCATCGGTCTCGACCGAACGCAGGGAGGAATACAGGACCGACAAGGCTGCCGCGTAGAACGCCATCCAATGGCCGGAAAACCCTCTGATATCCATAGACTCATCGCCTAACCTGCTGCCCCTTCCATCAGTCAAAATTATGTACAGAGCCATATTGATTATTGCGTACACAAAAGTCATGATTGTAAGACCAAACATCCAGGGAGGGCAAGCACGGAGGGCAGTCTTCCAGAAGACCGTCTGTCCTGCTTTCTTGCTTAGTTTCCTGGAAACGAGGATCATCGGGACCCACACGACGAATACTCCCCCGTGAAGGCACCAGGTGAGTCTCCCCAATGGCTGCGGCAGGCCGGCCAATGCGGCGGTATGGGCAATCGCGCTTGCTGCGAAGCCGACAGCGGAAAGTACCACGAACGGCAGAATTATACGCTCCATGGCGGCTCACCGAGTGGCGGAAACAATGGTTGATAGCCCCCATACGGTATTACCGGGAGCTTTGCTGCGTACATATGATTACCAAACCGGTAACATTCGCTCTACGGAGTACCGGCAGGGGCTCCGTGCCCGCCATCAGAAATGATCGGCGCTACCCATTATAATACCTCACCGTATTGGCGCCGTGGCCCGGCGAGCTCGCCGGACCTCCCGGCTCATCGTCCGCCGCGGAGTCGGACAAATAGCCCCGCACCGCCGACCACCATAAAGGAGCATAGTAGTTGTCCCATAGTCAACCATCCCCACAAAAATCCGATTTGAGGGTCCGGTTCGCGGAAGAATTCCGCAAAGAAACGAAAGGAGCCGTACCCTATCAGAAAAGCGGCCAGAATTTCGCCGGGAATCTCCGCCCTCATCCTGAATTTCCAGAGGACGGCAAAAAGCACGGGACCTTCGAGTACGGCCTCATAGAGCTGCGAGGGGTAGCGAGGAAAAGGGCCGCCGGCCGGGAATACCACTCCCCAGGGAAGGTCGGTCAACCGTCCGAAAAGCTCGCCGTTGATGAAGTTCCCAATCTTGACCAACATGATTCCGATGGGGCTCGCAATGGCCCCCAGGTCCGCCAAAGCCATGAACGGAACGCCGCGGGCTCGGGCCACGAACAACCCGGTGATGATCATGCCCAGGAGACCCCCGTGGAAGCTCAGGCCCCCACGGCGGACGGCAAGGATCTCCTGCGGCCTGTCAACATAGTATTGGAGGTTGTATATCAGCACGTACCCGAGCCTTCCCCCCACCGTGAGGGCAAGAAAGGCGTACAGCAACAAAATCGGGCCGTCTCCCGTGGGAACCGGTCCTCCCTTTCGTTTCAACTCAGCGTGAACGATGCCGGCGGCGATCACGAAACCCAGGAGATACATAAAGCCGTACCACCGCACCTCCAGGGCGCCGACTCGAAACATTACCGGGTCAATACCATGTGTGAGCCACGATTTCATGCAGATTGCCGGATGTACGAGTCAGCCTTCAGTAAATCCGGAAGCGGGTTCGAAGTGTGTTGAACTCGGCCAAGTCGCGGTCCCAATCCCGCTCCAAGTCTAACACCGATCGGCCTTCTTCCAATGCGATGCGAACGGCCGAATCGCCTAGAATTACGTCGATGGGGAGTTGATCGTACACGTACTCGTAGGGTGGGTCGACCCAGGCGAACGCGTCTCCGTATGCGGCGATAACGCCGGCGATGATCCCAAGGGAGGCCCGGTAGGGTCGAAAGCGGGCCGGATCCGTGACGTGAATCTGAAACCCCTTACACACCTGTCCGCTCCATTTGTTGAACGTCGGACGAAACTCCAGAGGGCGTAGGATTGCGCCGTCGCATACGCCGGGTTCGATGCGGCGGATGATTTCCAAGGGGTCGATGAAAGGAGCGCCAAATACCTCGAAA
>JAZDOF010000226.1:0-10231 GCA_043799015.1 Pseudomonadota bacterium
ATGACTAAGCGAACCATTCGTGTAAAGGAAGTGGTAAGAGACGTCAGGGCCGGGCTGGATGACGCCAAACTGATAGCCAAGTACAATCTGAGTCCGGAATGGGTCCCGATTCTCCTCAACAGGCTCGTGCAGATGGGTTTGCTTATGCAGGCCGAGGTTGACCGCCGCATCCACGAGGACCTCACGGAGTTCGACAAAACCGTGGACCTCGGACTTCCCGAAAAGGAAATCGGGCCTAAAACCCTGCTTGTGGAAACGGAGGGTATGGGTGATCCCACGGAGACGACCAATATAAGTAGTTTCCTCGGGGCTGAGGATGCGCCGGCTACGGTCGGTAAAAACGACGAACCTACCGAAAAAGCGCAAACAGGCGTGTGGGACCCTGTGCCCTCGGAAACGTATAGGGCCCTCAACGAATTTGCCTCGTGGTGGGGGCAATCGGAACTGCGACGGTTGCACACGCGACAAGCTAAGGGCGAAGCCGATCGTACCGTCCGGATCTACCCCGACGACCCACAGCAAACCGCCGATATAATAATCGAAACGGTTTCTCGTAAGAACTTGAAGACCCTTTGCAGCATTTTGGAAAGAGCGGCGGTCTGACGACGGCCTTCATTCACAAGGTGCGGGTACCGTGGTGAGGTATCGGAGATGGATAGATGACGAAGCACGAAGTGCTTGAAAAAGTAAGAAAGTTGTTTGAGCTGGGTCGATCCCCCAACGAAAACGAGGCCGCCTTGGCCGCGGCCAAGGCCCGTGAGTTGTTGACGCGGTACAACCTGAGCGTAGCCGATCTCCCCATGGACAAAATGCGGAACGCCTTGGAAATTGCTGAACAAGCCGTAATCGTGGGCAAGACACTAAAGAACTGGGTAAAGGGCCTGTTGGTTCACGTGGCCGACGGGTTCGAATGTCAACACTTGATTCGCAGAAGAAGTGACGGGAATCCCCCTTTGCTGACCTTCATAGGTGCGGAAACGGACGCTCAAGTAGCCGTCTATACCTTCCTTTTTCTTTTCGGAGAGCTGAACCATATGGCCGATGAAGCGCTTCCCGCGCTTAAGTCGAGGAACAAAGGGTGGCACGGCGGTTCGCTGCGGTTCGCCTATCTCGACGGAGCAGTGAGGCGAATAGGTGAACGGTTCAAAGAAAAGTCGGCGGAAACCCGTGAGATGGAACGTCGGCAGTGTTCCGCGCTGGTGGTGGCAAAGACCGGCATGATTCAAGATTACGTGGAAGCCACGTTCCGGCATATCAGAAAAGACTATTGCAGAAACAGGACCGTAAGCGCCAGGGCTTTCGAGCAAGGCTATCGCGATGCGGAGGACCTGAACCTTCGGCCGGGGGGCCAAGGCGCTCCGGAACTTGAAGAAAGCCGTGCTGTATAGATCATCCCATCGCTTGAACGGTATTCTTGGAACCGTGGGTCCGTAACGCGGAAGCCGGAGGAACATGTTGCCCGCGCGGTTGACGAATCGGAGTCGGGACTATTCGGTACCGCCCGCGGTAGTGGTCGGTATGTTGAAAGAGACTCTCCCGTTCAGCTTTCTCTCGGAATCGGCCGTCGAGGTCGCGGCGGAGGGATGGGTTATCGATTACTTTCCGAAAGGGACCGTGCTTGGCGGCCCGGACGGCGGCGAATTGAATCATGTACACCTCATTCAGAACGGAGCGGTAAAGAAATATAGGCTGGACCGGGACGGTCGCGAGATCGTCATGAGGATCTACGGAAGCGGGCATGTGTTCGGCGTGGAGGAACTACTTCAATCGACCTCGGGTACCGGCAATTACACGGCCGCCGAAAACACCTACTGCTTTCTGCTGGCCAAGGAACATTTTCTGGATTTACTGACGGGCAACTCGCGGCTCCTAAAGTTTTTTCGGGCGATGCTGCCGGAAGACCTCGTCCGGGCTGTTCGCGCCGAACTGAAGCGACACGGCATTACCCCGAAGGACCGGGACAAGTTCTACCTTTTCAACACGATGGTTAGGGAGTTGGTGAGTCACCCTCCCCGGATCGTGCCCAAGACGGCCACCGTTCGGGACGCGGCCGTTCTGATGAGTACACACGGAGTCGGATCGGTGCTGGTGGAAGAACCGGGGGAGGGGATTGTGGGTATAGTCACCGATAAGGATCTGCGTTCCAGAGTTATCGCCCACGGCCTCGACCCGGATTCGATGGTGGACCGTATCATGAGTGCGCCGGTTTCGGCAGTGCGACCGGAAGCATATTGTTTCGACGCTCTGCTGATGATGATGAAGGAGGGGATCCACCATCTGGGAGTGGAAGGGGACGAAGGCGTCATCGGGGTGGTGAGTTCCCATGACATACTTGTGTACCAGGGTGTGTCCCCCATGTCGTTGCTGCGCGAAATAACTTCTCAATCAAAAGTCGAAGGGCTTTTCCCGCTGTATGCCAAAATCCCCGCAGTAGTTCGCTCGATGATTGAAGAAGGAGCCGAACCGAACAACATAGCCCGCATGGTGACGCTTCTGAACGACAACATCCTCAACCGACTCTTGATACTGCTTGCAGAGCGCATCGGGCCTTCGCCGGTCCCCTTTTGCTGGATCATCATGGGTGGGGAAGGCCGAAAAGAGCAGGTATTCGGTACAGGGCTCAGCAATGCGCTTGTGTATATGGACCCGGCCAAGGAACTGGACCCGACGACGGTGGAATCTTACTTCAGAGTCTTCACCCATGAGGCGGTGAAGCTGCTCCAGACCTGCGGTTACCCTTTGCTCCGGCAATCCATCATCGCCGCCGAGGCAAGGTGGCGCCAACCGTTCTCGATATGGCGTCGATACTTCGACGGATGGGTATCCACAGCGGATCCCAAAGGCTTCTCGTACGCAACCGCCTTCCTGGACTTTCGAGTATGTCACGGGAATGGAAGGCTGGGGAACCGATTGCGAAACCGGCTCAACGGATGGGTCTTAAGACAACACGTATTCTTAGCCCGGTTGGCAACGGAGTTGATCGGAAATCGACCTCCTGTGGCCTTTTTCGGCGATTTCGCGGTTGACGGGGACGGCCGTCACAGGAACCGACTGGACCTTGACGCCAGAGGCGTTTCACCCTTGGTTCAATGGGCAAGGCTCATGGCAATGCTGCACGGCATCGTAGAAACTAATACCCTTGACCGTCTCCAACTTATTGCCGCCGAATCATACATATCTCGAGCCCTTTACACCGACCTGCGGGAGGCTTACGAGTTTCAGAAGGAACTGCTTCTCGTCCATCATCTGGAACAGATCGAGACCGGCCAAAAACCCGACAACTACCTTGACCCGGCCCGGCTGACGCGTCTGCAAAAGGAAACGCTTTGCGCCGTGTTTCGAGTGATAGACCATGTGCTCGACCGGACTCGACGAGCGTTCCCGATGTTGATGTGATCCTCTTCAAGACCCCCGCTTTGGTGTTGGACCTTGACAACCATTGAACCACTATGGTATGAATGGCATCGCTAATGTTGTATCTCGGATGTGTGTTCAATTGGTTGCTATGGTTAGGTTTTATTATAGGCATCATGACAGGTTCGTTGTGAGACCGGAAACTCCCTTTTGAGGAATTTTGACTATGAGGCTGAAAGAGTATCATTGGTTACTCCCATTATCCGCGTTCTTTGTTCTGGCATTTCCGTACGACTCTCCCGCACTAACCGCCAAAGAACTGCTCGAACTTACCGTTAAGCAGAATTTTGCCGAGAGTTTCCGCGTGGCATTGGCGGTCACCACTTCGAAAGGCAAGAAGGTGACATCCAAGCACTCGCTTTGGTTGGTGGGCAAGTCACAGGCCGCGGGACAATCGTTTTTCGTGGAAGTGGATGAGCCGAAGGAATCCAAGGGCGTTAGGTTTCTGTTCCAGTTTCAGCCCGGCAAGGAGACCGGGGCTTTTATGTACCTGCCTGCGTCGGACAAGACATTGCCGCTTGCCGTAGACGATCCGTCCGGTGAGATAGGCGGCACCGGTCTAACGATGGACGACTTGCAGGCCTTGGTACCACAGGCCGCCGGCGAGGCGACGCTTGAGAACGACGACAAAGTGGATGGGACAAGTTGTCATGTGGTGAAGATAACCTTACCCAAAGGCCAGGGCAGTCGACGCCTCTGGATCGCCAAGGACGACATGGTGGTAATAAAGGCCGAGCAGTCCGGGGCCGACGGAAAGGTGAAGAGAAAGTTCAAGGTGGTTGAATTCTTCAAAACCGAACAAGGGAAGAAGTTTCCCCGAGAAGAGGAAATAACTCTCCCGGAACGGGGGCTCCAGATTCGAGTCAGGCAGGAGCACGCCGTGTTCGGTATAGAAGTTCAGGAAGAACTCACGGATCCAAAGGCGTTCGGCCGGTATCGGTGGAAGATTTGATACCGAGCCGTTTCGGTAGAGCGTTTCTGGAAGATTGCCTCCACGCTATGCCGGGACTCTCAAATTGCCTTGCAGGGGTGACCGGCGGTCGCCCTTTCGGGCTGATGGGGCATATGGAAAAAATGAATCCGTTTGTGAAACGTTGTGCCGGGTTTGAGCCGGACCGACGGTCCAGGCGATGTTCGTGAAAAACTTCGTAATCAGGTACAGGGTCGTGTCAGCCAATTGGAAGAAATTACTGGTCCTTGCCGGCATCGTAGCAACCTCCGGTTGCGCCTCATTACCCGACATGAACCGCATCCAAAGCAACATGGATAACATGGTGGGCTACATGGGCGTGATGGCGACGAACATGCCCGCGATGGCGTACAGCACCCAGAGGATGGCGGATAATGCCGACGAGATGAAACGCAAGGCCGACGGGATGCTCAAGTCCTTGGAGCTGAGAGGACAAACCGCGGAAAAGGCGGTTCAGAACTATCTCCAAGCTTTTATCGACAACGATCGTGCCGTGGTAAAGAGCCTTCAAGGTATCCGGGACGAGCTCGTGGAAATCAAGGGATCGCTCAGACCGGGAGAGCCAAAAAAGGTTGGGCGGGTACAGTCGGACCAATCCAATATCAACAAGGACCTCCAAGCCCGGATAGGTCAGCTCGAAGAAAGACTTCAGGCCCTCGCTGCCCAAGTCGAACCCCCGAAGGGGCCCCGTCGAGCGAGCGGACCCTCGGCCGAACGGGCGGCCGGGATGGAATGAGACGCGAAACATCGAGGGTTTACATCGGCCTCCGGAACAACCCACGCGTTGAGAATTGCAGGAACCCTGAACGGTTGAGTGAATCGAAACAAACATCGTTACCTTGGTTCCGCCGGGCCGGGTTTACCGCAAATTTCAAGGAGCGTCACTAAAGAAGGAGACGGGTTTGATTACGGCCGTCATAGCGGCATCGGGCAGTGGGGTGCGATTCGGCGGCGACATCCCCAAGCAGTTCGTGAAATTGGCCGGCAAAGCCATCGTCGAGCACACGCTCGAAGTTTTCGATCTGCACCCTTCGATCGACTGCATCGTCCTGGTTGCCCATCCGGATTGGGTCGATCGTTGCCAAGAGTTCGCATCACGCCTCAAGAAAAGGACCGTTGTGGTGGCCGGAGGGCTGACCAGAATGGACTCCTCCTACGCCGGGATAATGGCCGCACCCGACGGGACGACGCATGTTCTGATTCACGACGGCGTGAGACCCTTTGTTCGGCCGGCTACGGTATCCGCGGTCATCGATGCGCTGAAACGATACGATGCGGTGAATACCGTCATCCCCACGACGGACACTATAGTTAAGGTCTTCGACGACGTCATCCAGGAAATACCTGATCGAGCGCCGCTGAGGCGCGGGCAGACCCCTCAAGGATTCGATCTGGAGCTTATCCGGAAGGCCCACGGGGTTGCCCGAATCGATGGCGTGAAGGATGCGACGGACGATTGCCGACTGGTGTTGCGACTCGGCAAACCCGTATTCTGCGTACCCGGTGAGGTTGACAACATTAAGATTACCGAGGAATTCGACCTTTTTACCGCGGAAAGATACTACCAAGTACGGCGAGTGGTCATCACGGAAAGCAAAGGTTCCTTCAAGGGTAAGCGAGCTCTAGTAATCGGAGGGGCAACGGGCATAGGCAAGGCAGCGGCGGAAGTCCTGGAACACGCGGGATTCCATGTGATACCCTTAAGCCGTCGTACTCGTCCTTCCATCGACGTGACGGACGACGACAAAGTCCGCGAAACGTTAAGCTATATCCACGAACGGAATGGGGCGTTTTACACGGTGGTGAACTGTGCCGGGGTCCTTGAACGAGGGTACGTACGAGCCTTGGCGCCGGAGGTGCTTCGGCGTATGGTGGAAGTCAACCTCATGGGAACCATCTCGGTGTGCCGGCACGCTCTCCCCTTCATGGAGCCGTCGGGCCACATCATCAACATTGTGTCCTCTTCCGCTACGAGGGGGCGTGCAACGTACGCTGCGTACTCGGGGAGTAAGGCCGCTGTGGTCAATTTCACGCAAGCCGTTGCCGAAGAGATGCCGGACCTCCATATCAATGCGGTTTGTCCGCAACGAACAGCAACGGAAATGCGATTCAAGGCGTTCGGATATGAAGACCCCGCTTCTTTGCTGAGCCCTGAAACCGTGGCTCGGACTATTCTATCGGTGCTGTGCTCCGATTACACGGGACAGGTGATCGACGTAAGGGTGGATGCGAAGGCTGACTGAGAACTCCCCCCCCCCCTACCTCGAACAAAACACGATCAGTTGGACGCCTCGTTCTCCGGGCACAAAGGTAATTGGGTGGGACGCGAACTTGGATTCGGATATCAGGTCGCGAAGTTGCTCCTGCGTGCGATGAATCAGCCTCCAATCCAGTATGTGGTCCATAAACGGCTTGTCGGGGTTGGATGGGCACAGGCCGGCCAATATCGCAACCCCCCCCGGGACCAAGTGATCGTGAATCCAGTTCAGCAATCCGACTACGAACCGGTCTTCCAGATACTCGACGATACCAACACTGTAAATCATGTTCTGAGGCGGCACGGAGACGGAGGTCCTGCCAAGGGCGAGCCTGAGCACGTTTTCGTGGAGCAACGAGGTTCGTTCGACCGCCCCCAATCGTCGGGTCTCATCATCGACATAAGCAAGGGCCTCCGCGTCTACGTCGACGCATGTGGGCCATATGACGGTACCATTTGGAGCTGCAAGCGCATCCAATAGTTCACGAGCAGGGCCGCAGGACAACGCGGTTACTAGGAATCGGCCCGTGGATCGAATTCCCTCCGCCGTTGAAGTCTTCAGGGCTTCGGCAAACACCTGTCGCCTGTTTCTTAGAGCTTCCGCCCAGGGCAGTCCCAGAACCCACCGGTCCATGAAAGGTCCGAGCCGCCCTTCGCCCGTAGGTATGGCGGAGTATATCATATCGAGGGTCTGGTAATCCCCGGCGTAACCCCTTGGTTTGGTGTATGCCCGGTCAAACGTTGCACCGAGCATGAAGAAAGGAAAAACCTCCCTAAATACGTAAGTGCCGATGGCTTCCGCCGCGGTAGGAAGGCGTCCGAGATGATACCGGAATGCATCCATGAGAGCATCACACGCAGCGCATACGGCTTCCGCAGCCTTGTCCTCCGAGATTTTGCCGTGCTTCAGATTCAGGTCCGTCCTCAGCAGGGGTCTTCTAAATTCCTTCACAGCCCCGGCCAGCTCGCGGGGGATCAGGTCCATCACCTCACGCGGCACCCGATGGGCGGGCGTCTTGGTCACCTGCGGGATCTCCTCCACCATAAGGGACGGGATGAGCATCGAAGTCTTCCGCAAGCGGTGCGCCAGCGTTATGGCCAGGGATTGGTAGAAGCGGGTGGCAAAACCCGGAACCGACATCATCAGGGCGTTGGCCTGGGCCCCTTCGACCACATCGACGTCCACTTCGTCATCCGCGTAAACGGATGCGCTGGCCCCCGTATTCTCCAGGAACGACATCTCGCCGAATACTTCTCCCGGCCCTAAGTGCGCGTAAGCGACCCCTTGTCCGAGGTGAGATCGCTCGATTCTCACCATTCCCTTACGAACCATGAAGATGGCTTGTCTACGCGATCCTTCTTCAAGGATGAGCTCGTCGGACGCGAAGTGGTGTCCAACGGCCTTTTCCACGAACAGCCGTAAATCCTCCGCGGTTAGGAACTGTAGAACGTTCGGTGTCATTATTTTCTCTTAAGCCCGGGTCACGCTAAAACACGTCCTTACCTAAAAGGAATCGGTCCCCCGAAAGTCCCATGCATGAATCGGTGGATTAGGTGTTTGGGATCGTTCCAGATTTGGTCGGGGGTGCCCTTGGCCGCTATTTTACCACGGAACAGCATTAGGATTTCGTCCGAGACATCTAATGCCATCCGCACATTGTGCGTGACGATAATGTATGTAAGCGATTTCTCCCAGTGGGTCTTCACGATCAAGTTGAACAAGTAGCTTGCGGTGGCAGGGTCGAGTCCCACAGCAGGTTCATCCACGAAGACCACGTCCGGGTCCAGGGCAAGGGCACGAGCGAAGGCTACCCTGCGACGCATTCCGATCGACAGTTGGGACGGTTTCTTGTCTTCCTCTCCAAGCAAACCCACTTCCGCGAGTTTCTCGAGAACAAGGTCCTGGACCTCGCTTTCCGACAGTATCAGGTGTTCACGAATGGGTAGGGCCACGTTTTCGCCCACGGTCAGGTGATCGAGCAGGGCCGCCTCCCGGAACAAAAAGCCGAACCTTCTACGCAACCTGCAAAGAGCCCCTTGGGAAAGGCCGACGATATTGTCGCCGTCCACCATGATCTCCCCATGGTCGGGTGTTTCAAGACCCACCATGAGCCTCAGCAGCATGGCCTTACCGACGCCGGTAGGTCCGACGATCGAAAAGACGGCACGTTTGGGTACGTGCAAAGACGTTCCGTCCAATATGGTGCGGGAACCGAGTCGCTTGACCACATTCCGCAATTCGATCATATGTCGGCACTCATATGGTCGGTGACCGGATTTCGGTGTGGCCCTTCACAATCATTCTTATATCGTCCACGGTCCATCAAATGCCTCGTTGGGGCAATCCGCCGGAGCCTTTGAATTCAATTCGGCGATGCATAAAATACAAAGCCTTTTCCGAAACGATCCACTAGGTGAACGGTTTATACGTGAGCGCGGTTATCACCCAGTCGATACCCAGCACCAAGACGGCTGAAATGACTATGGCCTTGGTCGTTGCGACACCTACTCCCGCGGGATCCACGGGGGCATTGTACCCCTCCGAGCATCCTACGATCGACATGGCCACGCCGAAAACCAGGGATTTGAAGAGGCCTTGAGCAATGTCGGCAAACTCGAGGTAGTCGCGGATGCCCACCTGATATGCGCTCGAATCGATTCCCAAATGACAACAACAAACTAGATACGAGCCGATGGTCCCTGAGAAAAAAAAGATAAGGTTTAGAAAAGGCAGGACCATTACCATTGCAAGGACCCGAGGCACAACCAGATACTCCACGGGGTCCACCGCCATAACCGAGAGAGCGTCGATCTGGTAATTGTTTCGCATTCCGGCCAATTCCGCGGCCATGGCCGATACCGATCGGCAGATGACCAATAGGGCCGTTATCAACGGGCCGACCTCGCGAGCAAGCCCAAAGGTCACCGTGGCCCCTACGAAGGTGATGGCCCCCACTTTCCCCAGACCTTGGTAGGCTTGCAGAGAGTTGACCATGCCGGCAAGAAAACCGGTGAAAATAATCAGGCCGACGGATTGTACGCCGATGATGTCGAGATGTCTCAGGATTTCCCTAGTCCTGTAAGGAGGGGATAGGGCCAATCGGGCTATCTTCCCCGACATCATCACGACTTTCCCCACCTCCTCGCCCACCAGGAGTCCCGCCTGACCCATACCCGAAAACGTGGATTTAAAGATTTTCGTGGGCATCACGCTCTGTTACCTACCGATCGGAGTGTTCCCGTTCATGGGATGTTGGGGATAATCGGCCGCGAGATACCGGCTGCAAGCCGGAACTTCATGCTATGTTCGGCCCGGACTATTGTCAACAGCATTTTGCCGGCACATCGTCTTACGTTTGTCGGCCGGCCGTAAATCGCCGGCGCGGAAGCCGGTCCTGCCTAAGAGGAGGCGAAGAATACGTCACCGGCAAAATCGAGAAATAAAGCAAATCGGCCGTGGCCCACGGGCGAGGCCACGCTTGACGTGAAGTCGACAACTTGTTAGGGTGACTGAGATATCTCCGGCACGTAATCGAAGATTCATGCATTTTGCCGGGCTGACTCAGGATGCCTCACTCGTGACGGATCAG
>JAZDOF010000240.1:0-3409 GCA_043799015.1 Pseudomonadota bacterium
GGCGCGACTCATCAACTCGACTCCTCGTGATATTTGGCTTCTCAACAGCCGCATCTTTCCCGAGACCCTGGTTTTCCCGGCCAAACACCGACGCAAAGAGATTTCCCATACCATTAACGTTCCCAAGGGCACCAAGGCCAAGTTTGTTGCTCAACTCAGGAGTCAAGGCTACACGCGTTGAATCCGTAACCATTCACTTACGGACGGGAAATTCCAATCTCAACGTGGCGCAGGCTTTCCAGCCTGCGAATTTTCTTAGTGCGATCTCGGCAGGCTGCTGCCCCACAAGAGCGAATGGTTACGCCTCTTCAACCCACGGCGAAGGTTGAGATGCTGCCAATGCCTGAACAAGGCACCTATCCCATTTTTTCACATCCCTGCCCCCCTTTTCCGAAGGGCTTAGAAATATATCCGCCCAATCGGCTTCCAGCCCCCTTATACCGAGCTGCCGGCAATGAGGGGTGGGGCATTGGCTTTTGAGGTGGGGGATTCGAATATCTTTCGAGGACCAAGCCGGAATAGAGTCAAGGCCCTGGAAAAGATGAAGGCCATGAGATAGAATAGGTAGCTTGATGGTTCCATGACGGTCCGGGCCAAGAACGACCGACCGGCCCGGACGTGGAATATTACCGGAGCGAGATCCGGTTTGGGTTTCCGGTTTTTCGAGGTTTCAGTCCCTTGTCCGACGGTAGAAAGGAATGGAATAGTGACGGCCTTTTTCAAGACCAGTCTCATGATGAAGTTCGTAATCCTGTTTCTCCTCGTGGCATTGATTCCCATAGCCCTGGTTGGATATTTTTCGTATTCCAGTGCGGAACGGGCCTTGTTCTCAAGTGGAGTGGAGAAGCTTGCCGGCGCGGGGGAGGACAGGAAGCTGGATTTGATGACTTATGTCCGGGGATGCCTGGACGACGCCTTGTTTCTCAGCTTCATTCCTTCCGTGAAATTTGCCTTCGAGGTCGTTGAATCATCCCGAGGAGCCGGCAAGTCCGGACACGGGGACGAGGCGCTGAATCCTATGGATTTGTACGACCGCACAGCGACTCAGGCGGGCGAGCTCCTAGCGGCTTGGCAGAAGGTGGTCGCGTCCAAGAAAGGTTATCTCGATCTATTGATCGTTACTACGGATGGCCGAACGGCCTATTCCATAAAGAAGCGGCGAGACCTGGGTACCGATCTCAAGGTCGGCGAGATGAAAGACTCGGGCCTGGCCGACGCTTGGGCCAAGGTGGTGAAATCCCGCAAGCCCGTCCTGGTGGATTTCGGGTTTTACAAGCCGGCTGATACTGCCGCGGCTTTTGTTGCCGTACCTGTCCAGGGCCAAAGCGGTGACCTGATCGGAGTTCTGGTAATAGAATTGGGGACCGAAGTCGTCAATTCTCTGTTCAGAGAGGCTCGGCGTTTGGGACGGACAGCGGAAGCCTACCTCGTAGGTTCGGATTTTCTGATGAGGTCTGATTCTCGCTTTGAGTCTTCAACCACGATCTTGAACAAAACGGTGAAAACCAAGGGAGTTGAATCCGCGTTTGCCGGCAAGGGGGCTACTTTCATTGCCGAGAACTACCGTGGAAGCCAAGTGCTTGGTGCCTACGTGCGAGCGGGAATCCCCGAGATCAAGGACATCGTTGCCGACTTCGACTGGGTAGTGGTAGTGGAAATAGATAAAAGCGAACTGGTGGAGACTGCGACGGATTTAGCATGGAAAATCGCAGGAATAGCCTTTGCCGTGGGACTGTTGGTATTGCCGGTAGGCTTGGCCGCTTCGAGAACCATGTCGAGGCCCATAATTCACCTTGCCACCCAGGTGAAGCGGGTGGAAGAGGGTGACCTAACGGTGGCCGTGGATGGTTACGGTCGTCACGACGAGCTTGGTGAGCTTGAGGAAGCTTTTCAATCGATGATCCAAGGGTTGCAGGACCAGATTCGTCGCACCACTCAGGGGATCAACGTCCTTTCCACCTCGGTTTCACAGATATCGGCAACCGCGGGTGAATTGTCCGTGAGTACTGCAAATTCGTCCACCGCCCTGGCTCAAACCGCCACCACCGTGGAGGAAGTCAAACAAGCGGCAAGGATATCGCGGGATCAGGCCGGCAAGGTGGCACTGGACGCGCGTGAATCGGTCCGGACTTCGGAGAGCGGCAAGAACGCCACGGAAGAAACGATCCGTAGAATGATGCTCATCAGGGAGCAGATGGGATCAATTGCGGATACCGTTGTAAGATTAAGCGAACAAACCAGGTCCATTGAAGAGATTATCGGAACGGTTCAAGACCTTGCGGATCAATCCAATCTCCTCTCGGTGAACGCGTCCATCGAGGCTGCTCGCGCCGGCGACCAAGGCCGTGGCTTTGCCGTTGTCGCCCAGGAAATAAAAGCCCTTTCGGATCAATCGAACCATGCTACGCAACAAGTTCGGGTCATTTTGGATGAAACCCGGAAATGGGTAAGCGCCGTAGTAATGGCTACGGAACAGGGAACAAAGGCGGTGGATGCCGGGGTCGAACAGTCCGTGTCCGCGGGCGAATCCATTCGATCGCTCGCTGATGGGGTTACCGCGTCGTCTCAGGCCGCGTCCATTATTCATTCATCGAGCGAACAACAAGTGGTCGGATTGGATCAAATAGCCGAGGCCATGAGGAATATAGACCAAGCCATGCGGAGCGTCTCGGAAAGCGCATCACAGTTGGAACAGTCCGCACGAAGCCTGGAGGAGTTGGGGGGATCCTTGAAGGAGATGGTGCAAAGATACAGGTCGTAGGATGAAGGTCGAGGCCCCATCTCCTGTTCGACGCTATCGGGGACGCTGATTCCACGGCCCCCGGAGCGTCACGCCCGCCTGCGGGTTAACCCTCCGCCTTTGGGAATATTTTGTACACCTCGATATCTCTGTCTATGCCCTTCACGCGGACGCTTTCCGGTCCCGAAGTCTCGATTTCATCTTTGACGAGCCCCCGAGTTCTTGCCGCCATGATGACCCCGCCCGGAGGAGCCAAGGACTGAAGCCTGCTCGCCACATTTACCGCGGATCCGATGACGGTGTACTCCAGTCGTCGGCTGGAGCCGATATTCCCCGCCACTACCATGCCCGTATTCAACCCTATCCTTATCCGTATGCCTTTTTGTTGGAACTCGGGCAGTCCCGATCTGGACCATTTTGCGTTGAGCCCCTTCATGTCGGCTTGCATTTGTAGGGCCGCCCTTACCGCTGCCTTGGCATGGTTTTCCAAAGGTATCGGGTCGCCGAAAAACGCGAGCATGCCGTCTCCCAGGAACTTGTCCACGGTGCCGCCGTGCTCGAATACCGCTTGGGTCGCCCCATCAAAGAAATCGTTCAGCAATTGGTTGATCAGCTCAACCTCGACCGTCTCGGAGATCGTGGAAAACCCTTCGATATCCACAAACATTA
>JAZDOF010000278.1:0-6084 GCA_043799015.1 Pseudomonadota bacterium
GCAATTCGGGCCTCCTGTCGTAGAGCTGCTATAGAGCGTTTCAGAATTACGCTTACAGCGGTTGCCGAAATTAATGTCCGTTTGACGGCTCGACCGGTGTCTTTGTTTCCGACTGCAAATCCCCCCTACCCCCTTTTCAAAAGGGGGTAATCGTGCGTCCTCATGGAGCATTACCCCCCTTACCGGGCTCCCGGTAAAGGGGGGTTGGGGGGGATTGGGCTTTACCGGACAAAACTTTCGGCTACCGGTATGCATGATTTCACGGTCTGTCGGCGGTCATTCTCGTACAACACCGGCATGGGAAAACCGTTTGCGACCCTTCCGAGGCTACACCCACCGAGCCGTTACCGTCTTTTCGTCCAGGAACAACCTCATGGAAGCCATGCGGCTCTTGGCGCCGCCGAAGAACGATTTACGTTTCGACCCCAAGGGAAAGAACGCGTACGGTTGGGGCACACCCACATTAATTCCCACGTTGCCCACGTTGACCTCCCGCGCGAACTTGCGGGCAAGGCGCCCGCTCTCCGTCATGATGCAGGCCGAGTGCCCCATGTCGGTCTTGGTGTTGATCCATTCGATGACATCATCCAGGCTGTCGGCCCTTATCAACCCGGCCACCGCGCCGAAGGCCTCTTCTTTGGCGATCTCCATGTCGGGATGGACGTTCTCGATAATGGTGGGGCCCATAAAAAAGCCTTTTGGTACGTCCGGGGCCAAGATGCGGCCGTCATGGGCCATGACCGCTCCCTCGGCCAGTGCCCGGGACACCCATCCCTCCACCTTTTCCCGGCCCGATGCCGAGCAGTACGGCCCCATGGCAACGGACTCGTCCAGTCCGTACCCGAGCTTCATGCTCTTCGCATCCTCGATGAACCGGGCCTTGAACTCGTCATATATGTCGCCCACCACAACCACATTATCGGAGCCGAGGCAACGCTGCCCGGTCATGCCGAAGCAGCCCTGACGCACGAAGGGCACTATCTTCTTTATGTCCGCGCCCGGCATTATTACCACGGTGTTCTTACCGTTGCCGTTGATCGACGAATTCTTGCCCAAGGTCCCGCACAAGCGGAACAGGTCCCAACCCGCGGTGGTGGAACCGATGAACCCCAATCCCTGGATCTCGGGCTGTTCGAGGATATACTTGTTGATTTCGCGGCCGCCGTGGATCATGTTTATGGCGCCTTTGGGCCATCCTGCTTCCAGCGCGACTCTGCAAATGTATTCAGCGGCCACCGGGTCCTGCCTGCTGGGGCTTACCACGACCGAACAACCGGCTGCTAAGGCGTAGGGAACGAAGGAAGACCATGCGTGCATGGGAATGTTGCTCGGCGTAACGATAAGAAAAGGGCCCAAGGGCTCCCAGGTGAGCCACATGTCGATACCGCCGGCGAGATCATCGACGTGCTCGTTTCTGGCGGCCATGCCGTATGCGGCCGAGCATGCGGATTCGATATTCTCGATCACCCTACGGACCGAGCCGATGGATTCCTTGATGGTTCGTCCATGGTCCTGGGTAAGCACCCGCGTCAGTTCGTCGAAACGATCCTCAAAGCGTTGCCGCATGTCGAAAAGCATGCGAGCCCTTTCGCGAAGCGCTATTTTCTTCATGCGTTCAAAGCCGCGCTGAGCCGCTTCCACCGCGGCCCGGGCCTCTTCTTTCAACGCTGTGGGATATTCCGCAATCACCTCACCCGTTGCGGGATTGACGTTTTCGTGGAAACGGGTTGATGCCGACTCCACCCATTCCCCCTCTATGAGCAGTCTGAGGCGACCGTAGTGCCCCTTGACCTCGGGAAGCAACGGCATGTGGTTGAATCTCCTTGTTAACTATTTTCTAATAAAGTAACTATGAATTAGTGTCCGCCGTCAAGCTTTTTGTTCCCGATTCCATTGGGCCGAAGGCATCACCGCGTCATCATGTTGGGCAGCACGAGGGCTATGCTCGGGAATATCGTAAGCACGATCGCCACAACAATGATGGCCATAAGAAATGGGAGTGATCCCTTTATGACCGTTTCAAGGCTTACGCCCTTGGCTACTCCGGCGACGGTGAATAGGTTGAGTCCCATGGGCGGGGTAATGAGCCCGGCCTCCATCATCAGCACCGCCACCACCCCGAACCAGATGGGGTGGAAGTGCAACGCGAGAATAATGGGAAAAACCACGGGCAATGTCAGAACCATCATTGAAATGGCGTCCAGGAAACACCCCAGAATGAGGTACACGAGGATTATGAGTGCAAGGACCACATAACGGGAGACTTCAAGACCCGTAACCCACGCGGCCGCTTGGACGGGGATCGTAGAAATGGCCATGAAATAGCTGAAAACGTTTGCCCCCGCCACCAGCATCAAAACCATGACCGAAATCCGTATTGAGCCCGTCATGGATGCGAACAAGGAATCCCAGGTGAGCTTCTTCTTTACTATGGTTACTAGGAGCAGAACCGTGGCCCCGATCGCACCCGCCTCGTCGGGAGTGAACAACCCCGCGTAGATACCGCCGATTACGAAGAGGAAGATAAAGAGCGGTTCTTTGACACCTTTCAACGCGGCGAGTTTTTCGGCCCAAGTGACCGGTTCCGCGTCTCTGGGGGCCGCCTGGGGATAAAGTAGGGCCCAGACCACGGCGATGGAGGCATACGCCCCGGTGAGGAGCAGCCCGGGAAGTATCCCTGAAATCAATAGCTTACCTATGGATTGTTCAGTGAGCATCCCATAGACGACGAATCCGATGCTGGGAGGGATGAGGAACCCCAGGGTTCCGCCCGCGGCAACACTGCCCGTGGAAAGTTTGGGGTCATACTTGAAACGCTCCATCTCCGGCAATGCCACCGTTCCCATCGCCGCAGCGGTGGCCACGGACGAGCCCGAGACCGCGGCAAAGGCCCCGCAGGCCCCTATGGTCGCGACGGCCAACCCGCCGGGGACTCGGCGCGTCCACTTATCAAACGAAGAGTACAAGTCTCTCGTCATCCCAGAGCTCCCCGCCAAGCTCCCCATGATGACGAACAGCGGGATGACGGTGTACGAGTAGAACGATGCGACTTCCCACATCGTGCTCGCCGTGACCCCAACCGCAGCGTTGAAGGAACTCAGCACGCACAAACCGGCAAAACCGACGAACATCATGGCAAAAGCGATGTGCATACCCAAGAATATGAGGATGAAAACGCATGCCGAGCCCAGCATGCCCACCGTGATGGGATCCAGGGTCATTGAGCAAGCCTCCGGAATGAATCGATAAGGTCGATGAAGAACTCCAGGAACAGAAAGAGCCCTCCCACGGCTACGAGCATGCGAAACGGCCATTGGGGAATTCGGAGCATATCCGACACCGTAGGGGTTTCAAGCGATATGACCACACCCTGCCAGGTCATTACCGCTATGATGAACAGACTTAGCATTATGGTAAAAATGTTGATCGACTCTCGGAACTTCACCGGCAAGACGTCAATAAGAAAAGTGACTCGAACATGGTCCTTCATCTGCTGGGTGTATGCCAATCCCAGCAACACAAACACGGAAAGCGTGAGACTCGATACCTCGAAGGCCCCCGGAATGGGGCGTGAAAAAAAGTCCCTCGACGTGGCGTCCGCGGAGGTGAGCAGCATCATCGGGAAGATGCATACCATTCCCACGTACCCGAGCGCCCGTGTGACGGCCTGAACGGCGTTCCTTATTCGGGAAAACATGACGACTTAAGTCTCCCTCGGTTTTCGGTATTGGTTCATAGCGATAGCCGGCTCGGGTCGGATGTAACGGGCCATAGGCGTCAAAATAACGGTCCAATTTTTATGATATCACGTGGTTATATTCCACCGGCTCTTCCTTGCAGCAAAGACCGACAGAGAAATCCCCCCCAACCCCCCTTTTGTAAAGGAGGGCAGGGGGGATTCTTTCTTCCACCTGTCGCCTTATCTCAACGCCTATGGGCTGAAAGCCGGTAATTCCCTTTACTTCTTTTCCGCCCAGTCCGGCGGGAACGCGACGCACTTGGTGCCGTGCTGTTCGGCTATCTTGTTGTACATAATGAGGGCTTCCTTAGCCGGTTTGCCTTGTTTTTCCAGTTCCGCGACCCAATTCTTTGTCGCTTCCTGGAACTCCTTGAACCATTTACCCTCTTCATCGGCCGGGAGTTCGTAAATGGTCACGCCCTTGGCCTTGAGGTCATCCATCATTTTGGCGTAAGCCTGCTTGTCCAGACCGTGGGTGGTGGCAAAGGGGTTGCCGACGACTTCCGTGATAATCTTTTGTAGGTCGGGCGGGGTCTTTTCCCATGTATTCTTGTTCATGACCACGCCTTCGGAAACGCAGCCGAATGTGGCCTTGACCCCGTGCTTCGCGACTTCATGCAGTTTGAATGCGAGTACCAGGGGCGGGCACGTAACCAGACCGTCGATGGTACCGGTGTCCATGGCCATGTAAACATCACCCAACGGCATGAAGACCGGTTCGGCTCCCAGGGCCTTGATATAGGCCGTTTGCATGCCGCCGGGGGATCGCAGCTTCTTTCCTTTTAGATCCGATAGGCTCTTCACGGGCTTGGTCGTCCACACGAAAGCTTGGATGCACCCGTTGAGCTCCAGTACCTTTACGTCCTCGAACTCTTTCTCCAGGGCCTTGTGGTACACGTCGTTGCCGATGGCTGTAGCCAATTCCTTGCCGTCCACCCATGCGGCCATGGAAAGCACGTCCGTAAGCGGGAAACGGCCGGGGGTCCAGGTCGCGGTGAAGTACCCCATGTCCGAAAGGCCCTTCTTGACTATGTCGAAGTGTTCGGGACCCTTCCCCAACGCTCCGCCTGCGTACATGGTATAGGTGATTCGACCGTTGCTTCTTTTCTTGAGCTCTTCCAACATGGGTATCCACACCGTGGTCACTTCACGGCTGGCAGGGGGATGCCACGTGCTGAACTTCAGGTTCAGGGTACCGGCGCTTTGCGCAAACCCGGGAACGCTCCCGAACAGCAGCACGCCCGAAATCGCCAAGACACTCAACAGCCAAACTGTTCTCTTCATGACGTCCTTCCTTTGTGGTCTTCCGGTTCCTCCGTCGCTACGGCCATGAAACCGGCGAGGACTGCGGATCGCTCCGCAGGTTCAACGTACCGACGGCCTTATGGAAAGGCGCTTCATCTTCCTGCTGATAAGCTTAGAAAGTCGGCGGGCTGATGACCCACACCACTACCGTTTCCTTTTTCGTTCGGTTCATCCAGCTGTGCGGTTCGCTCGAATTGTAATAGAAGCTGTCGTTTTCCCTAACCTTGTACACTTTGCCGTTAAGTTCTATCTCCAACTCCCCTTTGAGGACAATGCCGCATTCCTCGCCCAGGTGACTGTAAAGGCCGTGAGAGCCTCCACCCGGCTGAATGACGGTGTAGAAAGGGTGCATGCGCTTGTTGCCGGGATTGCGCACAAGGGAGTGGATCTTCGCGTTCCAGCGATCGAGAGTAATAAGGACGCGCTGATCGGGACTCATTACAACGGGTTCGTCGTTTTCCGACTCGACAAAGAAATCGGTGATCTTTGTTTGAAGGGCTTCGGCGATTCTTTTCAGGGAAGATATTGAAGGGGACACCCGGCCGTTCTCTACCTGAGACAGGTGAGCATCGGTGCACCCGACCTTTTCGGCCAACTGCTTGAGCGTGAGCTTGGCGGCCTTCCGCTGTACTCGAATGCGGCTGCCGACGTCGATTTCTCCGGCCATCAACGGACCCTTCTCTTAGGGGAGAGTGTTAACCATGAGTTGATTAATAAAGCATAGGTTAAGTTGGTGGGGTTGTCAATTTTTTTTGACCATACCTGTCGCCGTGAATTGACTGCCGGAACCGGTAATAGTACCCTTGAGGCGAGGTCATACCGGCGTTAGGGTCTGCGGAGGCGCTCATACGGCAAAGAAGTTGACGATGGCCTACTGGAAGGGTGAGAAGTATTGGCTGGGTAAGTTACTGGATCATCCGGAGATAATGACTCAAGGCGAGACCCTGGAGGAACTCGAAGCCAACATCAAGGATGCCTATCTGCTCATGTTCATGGAGGATGTTCCTGATTCATATGAGATCAAGGAACCGGCCCTGTGA
>JAZDOF010000307.1:0-2025 GCA_043799015.1 Pseudomonadota bacterium
CCGCCGCCGAAGAGACGGACAAGGTGGTCCCGGCCAAGTCTCTGGAAAAGGTCTATGAAAGGGTGCTCGACGTCATCTCCATGTACGAGGCGATTATGAAGCTGGAATCGCCCGACGCCAGACAGCGGGAGATTCTCTACAGGCATCTCTGCGACATCCGCTACGAAGTGGCGCACAATCTGAATAAGGTGAAGCCGCCGGAGGAATCTACGACAGCGGTCAGAAGCTACCATTAGTATTCGGCTTCAATAGTGTCGGCTTTCAGAGGGAGATCGTGGTAAACGCTTACAACAAACTACCTGCCGGGAGGCGGCAAATGCTGGACGGCACAAGGACGGCAGTAAGAGTCGTTTCGAGAGTTGAACCCCGTGGTGCCCGGGGAGGTACCGGACGAGGCCTAACGCCCCGGCTCGTAACTCCATTTAGGGGCGCATCATCGGTGGTTTTTATTGCCGGTATTTTCCTTTTCCTCGTTATAGGTACGGCCGGCGCGGAGCAGGGCCAATCTCCCCGGGCCGAACAGGCAAATCAAGATACCAAGTCCGGGACCGATCTTCAGGACCTCGTCAGGCAATCGCAGCGTTTGTACCAGGACGCTACGGCACGTGACAAGCATTACCGCAAGCGAGCAATGCTTCGTAACGCAGAGGTCAAACGGCTGGAAACCGGACTCAAGTCCCGACTTGACCGAATGGACGACAATGGTCGTCGATGGAGAGCACGGTCCGCCGAGCAGGACGCCCGCTCACGATTGGAGGAAGCTGAGGTGAGACGGCAGGAGGCGGAACGTCGCGAGCGCGGGCAACCCCGTCCCGGGTTCTAGTGGGCCGGTTCGGAAATTGGATCAGCTTTTCCGCATCCCCCGATCGAACCCAAAAGCGACCACCGGTATCGTCCATATGGCAAACCGAAACGAACCGGCGGTCTCAAACGGCTTGAGCATGTGCAATACTCACAGGGGCATTTACCCTTGAAAGCCGTTGGACATCATTTCGCGGGTCGATTGGGTCCCAATCGGGCCCTTATCCAACACACCAAGCCGGCAGCCACCCATTTTGCGAATTCCCGCGGAGTGATTTTTCCCTGTATGAGTTCCTCGGGGTAGAAGGCCTGAGGCGTTTGTTCCCATCGCACCCAGTTGATTTGCCGGTTCACCAGCGCCTCCAACTCACTCTTGAGCAGGCCCATTTGGCGCTCTATATCCTTTCTCAAGTCCTTTCGCTCATCCCCTACTTTGCGACCGATTTCCTCCACGGCAGAGTCTATCCGTAGCTCCACAAGGGTTTGAAGTTCCCGGCGAACGGTTTCCGTGCCAAGCTTGAGATCGGCTAGACGGCGCTCTATCTCCGATTTCAATTCAGGTCGTTGCTCACTGATCATTCGTTGAACATTCGCCGTTGCGGATGAGACCAGCCGTTCCGCAAACGCCTCCGCTTCACGACGAACTCTTCCTATCTCATTCGTTAGATCGGACGTTTTTCGTTCCACATCAGCGCGTAGTGCGGGCAATTTGTCATCCAGCGCAGCCTTGGTCTCCCCCGCCGCAGCCTCGATACGCTTATCAAAGAGAGACTCAAGATCCTCTCGAACCGAGGATATTTCCGTACGCAAGGCAGACGAGCGTTCATCAATGCCCGCGCGTAAAGAAGGCAACTCACCCCCCAGCCGAGACTCCAACGCTCCCATTGCAGCCTCGATACGCTTATCAAAGAGGGACTCAAGATCCTCTCGAACCGAGGATATTTCCGTACGCAAGGCAGCCGAACGTTCATCGATGCCCGCGCGTAAAGAAGGCAACTCACCGCCCAGCCGGGACTCCAAGGCTTCTGCCGCCGCCTCGATTCGTTTGTGAAAAAGCGACGTCAGTTCCTCCCGCACGGTCGACAGTTCGGTACGCATAGCCCCCGTATGTGTTTGAACGGACGCCTCCACTGCGGGCAGTCGTTCATCCATGGTCCGCCTCAAACCGGCCAGGACGGAATCGATCCGTCCATCAAGGAGAGACTCTATCTCTTGACGCGCAGC
>JAZDOF010000366.1:0-7236 GCA_043799015.1 Pseudomonadota bacterium
GCCATCGTTCGGAAGTCTATTGCTGAGAGCCTTCAAATGCCGGACAATTTGGGTAGTACCCCTTGACGGACCACCGCCTGCACCCTAAAACATCGTATGAGCAAGTGGTCCCGGGGACCCATACATTCATTTCGGAGGAGCAATGTCAGAGCCGACAAGAGACGATGCCGATCGCCTTTCGACACCGTCGGATTCACTTGAGATACTGGAACGACGTGTCACGGAAAAACCCGATTCGGCCAATGCCCATTACAACTTGGGTTTGGCCCTGGCCGCGGGCGGATTCTGGGATCGAGGCGCAACGGAATTCCGAGCGGCGATCAGGCTAAAGCCGGGCCTGCTTGAGGCAAGGATCAACCTGGCGGGCCTTCTTCTTCAAACCGGTGACTATGACGGTTGTATTGAGGAAAGTCTCAAAGCCCTTCAATATAGGCCCAACATAGTCGAAGGGTCCATCAATATCGGCTTGGCCTATTTCAACAAGGGAAATTCCGAGTTGGCCATAGACAGTTTCAGCAGAGCCCTGGCCATAGACCCCGACTCATGGATTGCGCACGTCAATATCGCCAATGCTTTTCTCAGCCTTGGGGAAATCGACAAGTGTATCGAGCACAATTCCAAGGCCCTGGCGATGAATCCCGGATCAGGCATGGCCCACAACAACCTCGCCGTGGCCTTGTATCAAAAAGGCCGGTTGGAAGAGGCAAGGGAACAACTGCGAGAGGCCATGGAATTAGGATATGCCGTGCATCCTCAGTTTGTTCAAGTCCTTGAGGTCACGCCGGCTTCTTAAAGTACCGGGTGGCGGCCCTTTTCTTCGTTATGGGTAGAGACTTAAACAACTCGTTGATTTCCTTTACGTCCGAGTGCATCTTCGGGTTCTTTTCGTCGGTTGAAAGGACCTCCGGGCGGGTTGGGCCGCCCGCCGATTCCAGGAACGGGCCGATCTCACTTGGTGGGAAATTCTTGAGGACTTTTTTTACGTGGTCTCGGTTCGAGTTCCATGCTTCGCGAAATAGCTCGGGGAACGGGTCGGTGCCCCACCCGGTCACGAGAAAAATCGTTCGCACTTTTTCGGGCGCGTCAGCGTAGTCTCTTATCATCTGTTCTACAGGATAATCCCGCGGCGGCCCCGCACAACGGATCAGCGACCAGACTTCCTTTCGAGGCAAATCCAGTATCAAACGGAGATCATCCAACGTATACTCGCCCTCGCTGACGACTCGTGTCACCTTGGGCAGCAACCCGAGTATGACTTGTTCCGGCAGTATTTCCAGCAGCTCAACCAACTCCAACGCGTTGAGCGATTTGATGGAGGCGCTTTCCGCCAGAGCTTCGTGGTACATAGGGAATTCCTGGAACAGGCGGAGTACCTGTGCGGAGACCAAACGCTCCCATGGAAGGCGGGTTATCAGCCCAAGCGCCTCGTCCTGCAATCTGCCTGCGATTCCCTCGACCAACATTTCGAAGTCGAACTCATCAAGTGGTTCATCCGAGTCGATGATACGGCTGATGGGATCAGGACGGTCTTGGAGTATTACCAACCGGGACCAACGCTTGTAGAACACGTTCTCCGAAGGCGAAGTCACCGTCGACCATTCGTTCATGACCGTTTCAAGCAGTTTCTGAACGATGCGGATGCATTCCTTGGTCATGAGCTGGGCATCCCGTTCGTTCAAGTCTTCCGCCAGTTCATGTATCAGGTCCAACAGCACCTGTTCGATATCATCCGGAATACCTTCCGCAAAATCCATCAGCTCGACCGCCGCGAGAAAAGTCCTCACGTCCGCCATGGTTACGGAAACCGGGTCCGGGGAATCCAGGAAGCCGGAAATGATAAGGGTATTACAAAGGGCCTCACGTAATGCATCCACTTCGGAAAGGCTTTCCGCTTCTACGAAGGAGGATCGGTTGAGCAGGTCAAAGGGAAGAACCTGTTTACACTTTAGAATAAACTCGAACCTGTCACACTCTGACTCATAGTATTCCAGTACGGCCACCGAATCGAAAAGCACATCATCCAATTTCAAGTCACCAATAGTCATCAGCTCCGTTTCGGAAAATACGCTGAAATCGGCAAGCCTGTGCATGGCTATTTCGCTCAGAGCCCCATATTGCTCGGCGCTGACGAGAAGCCGGACTTTGTGATCCCCGGGGAGGCTCATCCAACGGGAACGGAGCTTTTCGATGCGCGTGTAGGACAGCCTGAACAAGTCCACCGGAGACGAACTCATAAGAGCACGGATTCCATCCTCGACGCCGCCCGCACTCTTAATCTCGAGACCTACGCCTATCAGCTTGATGATGGTGGCCTGAACCTTTTCCAACTCCTCGATCGACCTGAAATCGATTTCCTTGGCCAGCACATATTTGTTCGCCATGGCCACAGAGACCCGAATGATTTCGTCCGCCCGATCACGCGTGAATATGCCCTGTTCCATCCCACTGTTGACGACCTTGCTGAGAAAAGCCTCTTCGTCATGCACCACCAAGCCGAATGGGTCCATCCCGTGACTACTCTCCAAGACTCCTCCTAATAGATGCGGTTGCCGAAATTAATGTCCGTTTGAGGGCTCGGACATCGTCTTAGCTTCTGACGGTAAATCCCCCCTACCCCCCTTTACAAAAAGGGGGGGTAATCATGCGTCCCCATGGGGCATTCTAGCCCCCCCCTTACGGGGCTCCCGGTAAAGGGGGGGGGGGGATTTGGCAGTTTCGGACAAAACTTTTGGCAACCAGTATAATACCTGTGCTGACCGTACTTACCGTTCTGCATGGATCATACGGCTGTTGGACGTAATTCCCGAGGGAGGGTCCGGCGATAAAGCCCGACCCACGGAATCGGTGCGGCCTACCGGGTAACTACATCGCGTAAATCAAGAAGCGCGGAGCAAATACTGTGACGACCGGCGCTCGCCGTTACCCAAGGATTTGTCGCCTGAAAATCTCCCGAGTAGGGATGTGAGGCACTGCGAGCAGCGCAGCGACGAAGCCGGCTCCCATGCAATAACCTGCATGCGGTCATCCCCGCGAAAACCAGGATCCGTTCTTGGCTCCGAGAGACCCTGGGGCCCCGCCGGCGCGTGGACGACGTGCGGCGGGGGTATCGTTTGACCCTAACCAAAGGGTAATTTCATCCTCGGTTGTGGTCGCTTTCGGTCATGGCCGTTCGTCGAATTGAATTCCGCACGGGGTCACACCGTCATCGTACCCGTTCCATGTACTTCCCGGTACGGGTGTCGATTTTCAGGACATCGCCTTCATTGACAAAGAGAGGGACCTGAACCGTAAGGCCGGTTTCCAGTGTGGCGGGCTTGGTCGCTCCACTCGCCGTATCCCCCTTCAGGCCGGGCTCCGCCGTCGTGACCCGAAGCTCCACAAAAATGGGGACCTCGACTCCCAGGGGTTTTCCATTGTGAAAAAGGACGGTGGCCAGGAGGCTCTCCTGGAGGTAGTTTCGACTTCCCCCGAGTTGGTCTTCAGTGAGGAACATCTGGTCGTAGGTCTCGGCATCCATAAAGTAGTATTGGCCGTCACTCTCGTACAGAAACTGAAGCGATCTCTCTTCCAAGTCCGGGGCATCCACTTTCTCGCCTGAACGGAAGGTCCTATCAATGACGTTGCCCGTGACAAGGCTCTTCAGAGTCGTTCTGACGAATGCGCCCCCTTTGCCGGGCTTTACGTGGAGAAAATCCACAATGACGAACGGTTCCCCGTTCAGCTCTATTTTAAGGTTCTTCTTAAAGTCCGCGGTAGAGTACATATAATCCTCCGTGCAACTTCAACTCCGACAAATTTAGTTAATCGCATGCCGCCATGGGCGCGCTATGTCGATCCCTGTGACTCGGACGGCCGCGCCGACCCATGGTAAGCCTTTACCGCGAGGGGCCATTGTGGGTGTGATTAAGGCAGGTGTCCCAATGTACGACCGTCGCAAGCGCGTTCAAAATCGCGGTTCGGTATCTTCTAGTCTACTCGTATCAACTCTTTCGTCATTAGCGACACTACTTCAGGGTGGGTTCCGTCCATGCAGATCAAGCTCTCGAGACGCACACCTCCCAGAGCCTCGATATAAACTCCGGGTTCGATGGTGAATACCATGCCGTCATCGATCCTGGCGCCGTTACGGGAAGTGAGAAAGGGGGGCTCGTGAATCTCCAGCCCGACCCCATGACCTAGGCTGTGAATAAAGTATTTTCCGTAGCCGGCAGCCTCGATGCTCCTTCGGGCCGCGGCATCAAGATCCCGGGCCGTCACCCCGGGCTTGACGGCGTCCAAGGCTCTCATATGGGCCTCGTACACCGCTCGGTGCATGCGCTTATGGTCGGAATCCGGGGGACCGACGACGCATGTCACGGTTTCATCGCTGAAGTAGTCCTCATATTTGCAGCCGAAGTCCAGTACTACCAGATCTCCGGGCCGAATAACCCTGTTGGAGGCCTTCCCGTGCGGGAGTGCGCTGCGCGGCCCGGACGCCGCAATAGTGTCGAACGCTATTCCTTGGGCTCCGCGTTGACGAAAAAGACCCTCCAGTTCCGCCGCCACCGAGACCTCCTTACGTCCCTTCAGCCCATTCCCCAGCAGCGTCTTGCACGACTCGGAGGCTATCCGGGCCGCCTCCTTAATCTTGGCTCTTTCCTCGGGACTCTTTTGAATCCGAAAGGCATCCAGGAAAGAACGTTTTAGCGGGACAAGCCTTGTTTCGGGCACCTTTACAGACAGGACGGCCCCGAATTCATAGCTTATCCTGGATGACTCGACTCCCAGCCTGACCACGCGGGATTTCTTTATGGTACGGGCAATGGCGTCCACCTTGCGACGCACGACATGGGTAACGAACCCGGGGCATTGCTCCATGACTTGGGTTTTGTACCTTCCGTCGGTAAAAACATGAGCCGCCTCGGCAGTCAGGAGCACAGCCGCGTCCGATCCGGTAAACCCGGTAATATAGCGCAGGTTCGGGGACCACAGGAACTCCGAGCTGTTGAACAGAACCGCGTCCAGTCCCAGATTGGGCAACTTGTCTTGTAAAATCCGCGCGGCACCTGTCATTTGGAACCGGGATCGCCCTTATAGGTCTTGACCTTCTGCAACAGCTTTTCAAGAACCTCGAGAACTCGCCTGTCCTCCATCTTCTTGCGCGCCCCATCCCTCAACTCAACTAGGGTATGGTCTTCCGGGCGCTTTTCCAGAAGACGCGCGATCAAGGCAAGAGCCTGCTCGAAATGGCCCTGCCGCAATAATTCCCTAACCATCTCCGGGGTTTCATGGTAAGGGACCGAAGTCCGCGTATCGTCCTCTTCTCCCCTTACGATACGTTCTTCTCCCCGAGGCAGTGTCAATCGGCCGACTTCCGCGGAACTCGATCCGGTCCCGGCCAGGCGTAGCGTACCACGCAACGCCTCGTGGGCGCTCTTGTACCTCGCGCCTTCTCCGGGTCTACCCTCACGGATGAGACACTCGGCTATCATATCAAACAACCGTGCGGCGCGAGTGAACCGGTCCTGAAGGACGAAAAGAAGTTGGAGCGCTTCTCTCACGTCTCCCCCCTCCATGAGGCGCTCGGCCTTGGCGAGGGCTTGATCGAAATCCGCTCCGGCCGAATATGGGCACGTTACCATCGTCGTAGTCTCCGTCGGAGTGTTACTCATGTGTACCCCAGCAATCATTACAGCGGCCGACAAAACCGGCTTCCCTCGTTCTCTCTCCGGACTTGGACACCGCTCAGGGTGAGCGCCGGCGAAAAGCGCGGAGTTTTCGGCCACGGCTACATGGAAGCGGGCGACAGCCGACGACCGGCCGGTGCATCAGATCAGGTCAATTCACCAAATAGCGGGTTCTCATTATTAGTCAAGGGCCTAACGGCAAAATATTCGCCCGGTGAAGACGCCGCACACGCAAAAAAAGGCCCGCCCGCGATGACGTACCGCGTTCGGGCCTTGCTTGCGCTTAAGTGAATCGGACCAATTAGTGAGCGCTTCCGGAAGCCAAGTTCACCTTTGCCCGGGCCACCTGAATCCGCTTCGTCACATTCTCGTATTCAGCGGCCTCCTTAGCGGCGTCGAGCTTTTTGAGCTCGCCTTCCCATTGTGCCAGTTCCGCCGACGCAGAGGCAGGATCAATCTCGTCGGCTCTATAAGCCTCTTCCACGAGAACAGACACGGTCTCTTTCAGCACCTCGCAGAACCCGGCGCCCACAACAAATTTCGTGAACTTGTCGTTTTCCAGATATGACAGAACACCCGGCTTGAGAAACGTGAGCATTGGGGTGTGACCGATCAACACGCCGAATTCGCCCAGCACTCCCGGTGCAACAATCTCTTCCACTTCCTTATCGAGGACGATGCCCTTGGGGGTGACGACCTCGACTTTGAACAGCTTAGCCATGCGCTACCCCCGATCAGGCTGCGGCCTTGGACAGTCGCTCGGCCTTCTCCAAGACTTCGTTCAGGCCGCCGACCATGTAGAACGCCTGTTCCGGAAGATGGTCGTACTTGCCTTCCACGATTTCCTTGAACCCGGCGACGGTATCCCCGATTTTGACGTACTTGCCGGGCGCGCCCGTGAACTCCTCAGCGACATGGAAAGGCTGCGACAGGAACCGTTGAATCTTTCGGGCCCTTGTCACGACCAGTTTGTCGCTTTCCGAGAGTTCATCCATTCCGAGGATCGCGATGATGTCCTGAAGATCCTTGTACCGCTGAAGGACCAACTGGACCGAACGTGCCACCTGATAGTGGTCATCGCCGACGACCCGCGGATCGAGAATCCGTGAGGTGCTGTCGAGGGGGTCGACCGCCGGGTAGATGCCCAACTCGGCCACCTGACGGGAAAGAACGACCGTTCCGTCCAAATGGGCGAACGTCGTTGCCGGCGCGGGGTCCGTAAGGTCGTCGGCCGGTACGTAAATGCACTCGACCGCGGTGATGGACCCATTCTTCGTGGAGCAAATACGTTCCTGCAATTCGCCCATGTCCGTGCCCAGCGTAGGCTGGTACCCGACCGCGGACGGCATGCGCCCCAGGAGCGCGGACACTTCCGACCCGGCCTGGGTGAACCTGAAGATGTTGTCCACGAAGAGCATAACGTCCATGCCCATTTCATCACGGAAATACTCCGCAACGGTAAGGGCCGTAAGGGCGACGCGTGCCCTGGCTCCAGGAGGCTCGTTCATCTGGCCATAAATCAGAGCGGCTCGGTCAAGGACTCGGTCACCCGTCTTCTTGGGCTTTCCGG
>JAZDOF010000409.1:0-7895 GCA_043799015.1 Pseudomonadota bacterium
GAGGATTCTTCGATCTGCCGCGGAAAGAGACAGGCGATGGATTCAGGGTTCTTATTATGAATGACGGTAAGATGGAGATCGGTATCCTGGCGGAGTCCGTTCTTGGGGAAAGGAAGATCCCTGTAGGGGATATGCATTCCGCGGTCACGACCCTTAAGGGTGCCGTCGGCGAATATGTGCGGGGAGTGACCAAGGACCGACTTATAGTCCTAGACTCGGATAAGTTACTCTCCGATGAGCGTTTGGTGGTCCACCAAGAAGTGGGAGATTGATTCATCGTCGGGGCCCGAAGGAGTTGGTCCGACGTTATCGGTTGTAAGCGGAGAGACCTCATGGCGAAGAAGGACGAGCAGTTTTTCAAAAGACTCCTCGAAGCTTTCAAAATAGAAGCCGAAGAGCATCTCAGAGCGATTACCAACGGGCTTCTGGAGCTGGAAAAAGGCCTGCTCGACGGAGATCCGAAGAAGACGCTGGAGACCATGTACCGCGAGGCCCATAGTCTTAAAGGCGCGGCCCGGTCGGTAAACATGAACGAGATAGAATCCGTTTGTCAGGTGGTGGAAAGCGTCTTCTCCGCCTTGAAAGGCAATCGCCTTAATCCGACTACGGAGTTCTTCGATACGCTTCACCGTGCCTTGGACACTATGACGGAACTGCTGTCCGGCGGCGAAGGCGTGGACATCCGCCCGGTAATCCAGGAGTTAGGGTTGCTCGAAGCCCAAGGAAACCCCAGACTTCGGCCCTCGGTTGACGCCCCTTCCTCTCCCGCCCGCCTTTACGGGACTGTCGGAAGCGAGGAACCATCGCGAAAAGCAGAGCCTGTTTCACCGGTCCAAGAGGAGAAACAAGCACCTGTCCGGACTCCTGTTTCGCAGGAACACGGACCCGATCCGCATGCCTCGACCCGGGCGGAGGTAGCGGCAACGGCCTCACCGGTCTCCGGAGCGGTCGCTGCGACGGAGGCTCTCGGGGAACCGCGGGCCGAAGAAACATCGCCGGTCGTCGCGGAACAGCCGGTGGGAGCCTCCGAACAGACGATAAGCGGCCAAAAGAGAGAGCGTGCCATGCAGACGGATACGGTGAGGATCGCGGTGAACAAGCTTGACCCGCTGCTCAGGCAGGTAAGCGAGATGGTGTCGGTGAAACTCACGTCGAGTCAGCGCGTAGCCGATCTGAGGACCGTGATTACCACCATCAACCAGTGGAAGCAAAAATGGTCGGGTTTGTCGGGCCACGGCAAGAATCTGGGCGGCCTTTTCACCGTGGGGCGCAAAGGGGGCGTTTCTCTCGATGCGGCATCAAGAGAGGCCAAGGTGGCCGAGTTTCTTGAATGGAACGAAGTATGTCTGAAAGACCTGGAACAGAAGCTCAAGACATTGGCCAAGGATGCGGAAAACGACGCACGGCTTCAGGGGGCCATGGTTGACGACCTGCTTGAGGACATGATGAATGTTCTCATGCTTCCTTGCTCATCGTTGCTGGAGATGTTCCCGAAACTTGTGCGGGATCTGGCACGGGAGAGCGGCAAGGAGGTGAAGCTGGAAATCAGCGGAGGAGAGCTGGAAATAGACCGCCGAATACTGGATGAAATGAAGGACCCGCTCATTCATCTGGTACGGAATTGCATAGACCACGGGGTCGAGCCGCCGTCCGGTCGATTAGCGTCGGGTAAGACCAGACAGGGGACGGTCACCATTGCCATATCGCAGATCAGCGGGAACCAGATAGAAGTACTGGTATCCGACGACGGCGGCGGTATCGATGTGGCCAAAGTGCGGGAAGCCGCGCGGCGAAGAGGTATGATATCGGATCAGGAAAAAGGCAAACCGGATAATCAGGACGCTCTGTCGTTAGTATTCCGGTCGGAAGTCTCCACGAGCCCCATAGTGACCAATATATCCGGTAGAGGCCTCGGCCTGGCCATCGTAAGGGAAAAGGTGGAGAACCTCGGAGGTCATGTTTCGGTGGCCACCGCGCCCCAATTGGGAGCGTCGTTCAGGATACTCCTTCCCGTTACTCTTTCCACATTTAGAGGTATCCTGGTGCTGGCATCCGACAATCTTTTCGTTGTACCCACGGCGAATGTGGAGCGCGTGGCACGCATGCGCAAGGATTTGGTCAAGACCGTGGGCAACAAGGATACCATCGAGGTCAATGGTCGAGCAGTACCTCTCGTGCGCCTATGCGACGCGCTGGAACTCCCTCGAGTTACCAGGAAATCCGATGATTCGCAGTATGTCCCGGTATTGATACTCCGGTCCGCGGAAGCCGTGGTCTGTTTCAGCGTCGATAAAATACTGTTGGAACAGGAAGTTCTCGTCAAGGGCATGGGCCGGCAGCTTTCCCGAGTGAGAAACGTGGCTGGAGCCACCGTGCTGGGTTCGGGTAAACTGGCTCCCATTCTGAACGTATCGGACTTGATCAAATCGGCGATTAAGGGCTCCTATGCGGGGTCCGGAGCGGCCGTGGGAGTGGAAGAGACGGAAAACCGCGAAAAGGCCGTCCTGGTGGTGGAAGATTCCATCACGTCAAGGATGCTGCTCAAGAACATTCTCGAGACTGCGGGCTATTCCGTTACCACGACGGTGGACGGCCAGGAAGCATGGAGCCTTCTAAAGCGCGAGGAATTCGATCTGGTGGTATCGGACGTGGAGATGCCGCGAATGGACGGTTTTCAGTTGACGGCCGGCATCAGGGGAGATGAGCGTTTGGCCGAGCTTCCGGTGGTGCTGGTTACGTCTTTAGGGTCCCGGGAAGACCGAGAACGCGGCATCGATGTGGGTGCCAACGCTTATATCATCAAAGGCAGCTTCGACCAGAACAACTTACTTGAAACAATAGAGCGGCTGATCTAGTGTATCGGATTCACCGATTTTTCCACGGTACGGTCACATCGGACCGGCGCGATTTCTTGGCCTTTTGCCTATTTCGTGTCTTGGTGACTTTGCGGTTTGATTTCCGTGGTTCAACGCACGATTGAGCCGAACGCCGGCGAATCAAGGACGCGTCCGTTGGAAATCGCCGTGTAGAGACCGCGCATTCCCATTACCGGAGTATTCATGATCAAGGTCCTCGTCGTGGAAGATTCCGCGGTTGCAAGAGAGCTGATTTGCCATATTCTTTCCTCGGACCGTGAGATCACCGTCATGGGGACCGCAGCGAACGGCGAAGAAGCGGTAGATTTCGTATCACGTCACAAGCCGGACGTGATCACCATGGACATCATCATGCCCAAGATGGACGGGTTTCAGGCAACTCGGGCGATAATGGAAACCAATCCCGTCCCCATAGTCATTGTAAGCGCCAGTCTGGTAAAGGAAGAGGTCGAAAAAACATGGCGTGCGGTGGAGGCGGGTGCCGTCGCCGCCTTGGAAAAGCCGAGGTATTCGGATCTTGACGGTCCGGGGGGTGAAGCCGCTCGCCTGGTTCAAACAGTCAAGCTCATGGCCCAAGTGAAGGTCGTGCGACGCTGGAAACGCACCGGTCCGGCGCCCGCCCCCCCAGCCTCGGTCCGAGTCCCGGCCCCGACGGTGAAAGACCGGGTGCGGACAAAACCGCTCGTACGGATAGTGGCCATCGGCGCTTCCACCGGCGGCCCCCAAACGCTTCACCGGATACTGACCGGTTTGCCCGCCGGCTTCTCCGTTCCCATCCTCGTGGTCCAACACATATCACCGGGGTTCACGGCCGGCTTTGTCGATTGGCTCAATCGTTCGTCCATCCTGCCGGTAACCATTGCGACCCACAAGGAAAGAGCCCTGCCGGGACACGTGTACGTGGCCCCCGACGGACTCCAAATGAGAGTGGATTCATCATGCAACATTACCGCCGTCCCCGACGACCCTGAAAACGGCCTTCGACCCGCCGTCTCGTGTCTTTTCCGGTCCGTGGCTCAGGCCTTCGGCGACCGCGCGATCGGGGTGTTGCTCACGGGCATGGGAAGAGACGGGGCCGAAGAATTGCTGTTGTTGAAATCCAAAGGCGCGCTAACCGTCGCCCAGGACAAGGAAAGCAGCATCGTCTTCGGTATGCCCGCAGAGGCGATTAAGCTGGGAGGCGCTCGGCACGTGCTTCCCCCCGATGGAATCATTGAGTTGCTTCGTAATTCCATCGTATAATCAATGCTATTATAGGAGAGGTCCGGTAGTGGAATCCGACAACTCGGCCGCCGAGGGCAGCGCCCTGATCCTGATAGTGGAAGACAGCCTCACCCAAGCACTTGTCCTTCGACATCTCCTGGAGGAACAAGGGTACGCCGTGAACCACGCCGCGTCGGGCATGAAGGCTCTCGAGCTCCTGGACGGCCGCAAACCCGATCTTATTATCAGCGACATCGTCATGCCGGAGATGGATGGGTTCGAATTGGCCCGGGAGATAAAGCTGAATCCCGAACTCAGGGAAATTCCGGTGATTCTTCTGACCGCTCTGTCGGACCCGGAAGACGTGATTCGGGGTCTGGATGCCCGAGTGGATTTCTATCTGACCAAACCCTACGACGAGGACTTCCTGCTCTCCAAGGTGGAATCCATCATTTCAAATCCTTTCGGAAGAAGGCAGGAAGCCATTCTCCAGGAAGTGGAGATGCATCTGTGGGGCAAGAGCCACCGGGTTACCGTGGACATGGGCCGGGCCTTGAGCCTGCTCGCGTCCACCTATGAGAACGCTGTTCAGATAATGCGCGAACTTCACAAGGAGATTGCGGAACGCAAACGAGTGGAAGAGGAGCTGCGGGTTACCCTTACTCGTCTCAAAGAGATGGAATCCATAATTGAGATAAGCCCGGCCGTTGTTTTCGTCAAAAGAGCCCAACCGAACTGGCCGGTGGACTTCGTGTCGGACAACGTGCTGCAATTCGACTATGAATCGGAGGACCTTCTTTGCGGAAACGTGACCTACGCGGATATTATCCATCCGGAGGACCGACCGCGAGTATTCGATGAAGTGGAAAGATGCTCGCAGGACAAGGATTGTGAGGAATGCACAATGGAATATCGAATACGTACCGGATACGGAGACACGCGATGGGTGGACGATCGAACGTTTGTACGCCGCAATTCCAAGGGAATGGTTACTCATTATCAGGGCATAATCCTCGACGTTACTCACCGGAAGGAGGGTTAACGGGTCCCGTGCAACAAGAGGCGGCAACCCCATGAACACAACGAGTTGCATGATCCTCCTGGTGGATGTGGACCAGGCAAAGGCCAAGACTTTGTCCATGAACCTTAAGGAATGCGGCCATGCGGTCTTGACCGCTCGGGACGGGGCCCATGCCATGTCGATCCTCCAATACCGAGCATTTGACGTTCTGATCATAGACGTCGCCGTATCCAGGGTCGGAAACACGGACTTGATCGATTGGGCCGCCAAGCTTTGCCCGAGACCGCGGATTGCGGCCATGGGTAATCCTTGTTCCCAGACCATACAGCAGATGGCATACAAGCGAGGAGCGGGCGTTTTTCTGACCAAACCCGTCGATATCAACAAGCTCTTGGAGTTCCTGACGCCGGGACGAGGCACGAGCTCGTTCTCCGGCACGGTGTTGGACGTCGACATAGTCGAATACGTCCAGTTCCTATTGTTAAGCGGAAAACGCGTCGTGTTGAAGGTAACGTCAAGCCTGGGGACCGCCGGCCGCATCTTTGTTTCGGCCGGACTAATACTCCACGCGGAATGCGGGGTGCTTCTAGGGACGCAAGCTTTGCTTCGGTGCCTGTGCTTCAAAGAGGGCACATTCTCCCATGAGCCCTGGGAAGAACCTGAAAGCAATACCATCAACAAGCCCGGCGATTACCTTCTCATGGAGGCGGTACGCAAACGTGACGAGGCGTGGGGTTCCGCTTTCGACGAATAGATCGTTTCATCAATGAGTTAAATGTCTTGCTAAGACCCCGGCCGAACCATAACAGCGACCTCCGGTCGCTACGAAGCAATATCAAACGGAGCGACGACGTAAAGGTAATTGCCGAACGCTCTGCCCGGACGATTGACAGGGGGTATCCATCATGCTTTCCTTTGATTCATGCCGCGTCGCACGCGGGACGGGATCGACGCGAAAGCTACCGAAGTAGTCTCATACCAGGCCTGATCGGAAGTAACCATTCACTCTTGTGGGGCAGGCTTTCCAGCCTGCCGAGATCGCACCAAGAAAATTCGCAGGCCGGCAAGCCTGCGCCACGTTGAGATTGGAATTTGCCCCTCGTAAGTGAATGGTTACGATCGGAAAAAGGATCGACTTGACGGCACGAGCCGGACCGCTGCTATGGCCATAATACGTCGAAAGTCAAAAGAGATTCAGTGTAAGGTCGTCTACTACGGCGCCGGACGATGTGGTAAGACCACCAATCTTATCACCATCCACAGGGCCGTGGGGCAGAAGGTCCGAGGTGACCTCATCTCGATAAATACGGCAGGCGATCGAACTATTTTTTTTGATTTCCTTCCCATGGATCTGGGAATCATCCGGGACATGAACATCAAGATCTCGGTGTACACGGTCCCCGGTCAAGTCCTGTACAACGATACTCGAAAGCTTGTTCTCAAAGGAGCGGACGGGGTGGTTTTCGTTGCGGACTCCCTTGATGTCAGAAGGAAACAGAATATTGAAAGTCTCGAAAACCTGGCCTTGAATCTCGAGGAAATAGGCTTGGACATATCGACGCCTGCGTTGGTCCTGCAATACAACAAAAGGGACCTTGACCACGGCGGCTCCGGCATAATGCCGATCGCTGAGATGGAACGAGACCTGAACCCTGACGCGAAATGGCCGTGGTATGCCGCCAGTGCCTTGCGAGGGGACGGAGTAAAGGAGACCTTCAAGAAGATCTGCATGTTGACGGTTACCAAGGTGGCGTGCCTTTTGCAACGGGAATGATATGCTTTGTGGAACGGGTCATCGGTTGTGCGACCGGTTGAAAGAAGCCATAACGGCCTGTTGAACCAGGAAGACGGAGAAGGAATGATGACGGACAGCGGCGTCGACAAACCGCAACCTGACTTGCCTGCCACCCGAGGAACCGCCGGACGGACCGGAGGGAAAATAGCCGAGCTTTTCAGAAAAAGCTCCAAAGGCAGGGTCGAGCCGACGGACGCCGTTGCGCCGCAAGTCATGATATATACGAGGGAGGCTGCAGGGGATTTCCGTACCACCTTCATGAGCGAAAACGTCTATTCTCAGTTGGGCTACCGGGCCGATGAATTCATGTCGAATCCATCTTTTTGGATCGACAAGGTCCATCCCGAGGACGTGGGTGCCGTTCGATCAGGGCTCGACGAGTTGCTCGCGTCCGGTTACCATGCGCTGGAATATCGTTTTCTCACCCACAACGGGAATTATCGGTGGGTACATGACGAGGCAAACCTTTTTCGGGACGAACAAGGAACACCCTCGGAATTACTGGGTTCATGGCTGGACGTCACCGATCGAAGACGCGTGGAAAAGGCGCTCAGAGAGAGCGAGGCACGGCACAGATCGCTCGTGGACAGCTCACCGGTGGGCATGATCTCCTTTGACATGCAGGGGGAGGTTACCGAGGTCAATCCCGCGGTGCTGACCATCCTTGGGGGCGGTATCTCCGCGGCCTCGGAATGTCGAGACATCTTTTCACTGTTGCCCATAGTCGAATCGGGCATGTCGGAGGCCATCCATGAGTGTCTGAAATCGGGCGAACCAAGTCTGGGAGAGTTCCAATACGCCAGCAAGAACAACCGCCTGGTCCACACCCGACTCCACGTAGTACCCATTCGGGATGGAGACAGGCGCATCGTCGGGGCCCATGCATTCGTCCAAGACATCTCGGACCAGAAACGTGCCGAGGAGCTGATCATCCGCTCCGAGCGCCTCAAGGTGCTGGGGCAGATTTCCCGGGGCGTGGGCCACGACTTCAACAATCTGC
>JAZDOF010000416.1:0-6071 GCA_043799015.1 Pseudomonadota bacterium
AGACAATAACCGCCGCTTTGCCACCGCTGGTACGGGCCCTAGATAGAATCATCGCCGCTGAATCTCCCGAGTAGCTCGGTGCTCAACTCGGTCAGACTCCGAGGCCCAGAAGAAAGGACCACTGTCCATGTTCGAAATCCTTCAGCCATCTTCCGCAACGCCATTGAGAAGAACTCAAGACGGAATTGTCCACTGGGCAGACCGATTGAAAATCTGGATGAATCAAGAAAGCGCAAGAGCGGCCGCATCTAATATACGGTGAGCCGGCTCATCCTTGGCGGCGTGAGCATCAGATTCAGTTTCATTCGGTAGATGAGCTGTCGGAAACCGAATGGTCCCAAAGGACGGTGCTACAAGGCCAGATACCTGTAATACGTAGCCCTGCTGATTTTCAGGCTTGCACATATCTCCATCGGGCTCAAACTCTGATCTTCGTGCATTTTCTTCGCCATTCCAACCTTGGGATCACCCCGGCAACCGGCTTGCGACCACCGTTTCGCCCTCTCGCTCTTGCGGCAGAGAGTCCGGCCCTGGTCCTTTCGCGAATCAGTTCCGCCTCAAACTGAGCTAGTGCCGCAAAGATGTTGAAGATCAACTCACCGGAAGCCGTAGTCGTGTCTATGGCTCCGTCTCTAAGAGACCGGAAACCGATCCCCCTGCTCTTAAGTTCCGTTACGACGGAGACCAGGTGCTGCATGGAGCGCCCCAATCCGTCCAAGCGCCATACGATGAGCGTATCGCCGGGCCGCAGAGTCTTCAGGCACTCATCCAGCCCCGGACGTTCACTCTTGGTACCACTCACCTTGTCGGTGAAGATAGTATCGCAACCGACTGCCTTGAGTTCGTTTACCTGAAGGGATAGATCTTGGTCGTTCGTGCTGACCCTCGCGTATCCGATGTGCTCTCCCATAGCCGTCCTCCTGATTCGGGGCGTCGAGCCGGCTCATAAATGAGGGCCGTTGTCAAGACCGTGAGACTTTGATTTGGTAACCATTCACTTACGGGCGGGAAATTCCAATTTCAACGTGGCGTAGGCTTTCCAGCCTGCGAATTTTCTTTGTGCGATCTCGGCAGGCCGGAAAGCCTGCCCCACAAGAGTGAATGGTTACATTTTGGCTGCACATCCTCGTGGACAAGCGGGGTTCGTGGTGGTACACTGTAGCAGAAGTTGATGATGTGGTCGGGGTTTCGGTCAATGTGAGGGATCGGGCTCCCGGAGCGATGCATCCGGCAGTTCCACCCCCGCACGTACATGTAACCCGCAATGAAGTAAGACCGCCCCGTCCGTAAGGCGGATAGCCGCCGCCCCATAGGTATTGCGTCCGCACCGCGGGACCGGATTGCCGGATGCCCGATTCAGATGCCGATCCCATGCAACCGTTGACGGTTATGTAAGATGTATGGCCGCTCCCATCCTTTGCGGCTTAATGTCGCCGTCATAGGGAAACGCGACAGTCGCCTGCCGGACGCCGTGGTTTGACCGTTCAACGTTTCTTCCGGGCCGTGGGGGCCCTACGGCATGGAACTGCCGATATCCCACGGCCGGCGTAAGCCGAAAAGGAGGGGGTTGGGCCATGGACTTGACGGACCTGGAACAATTCGGAAGGGACGATCCGCAACGTTACAAAGAGATGTTCGGGATGTTTCTGGAATCCATCCCGTCGTCCGTTCTCCTGATCAGTAGAGATGTCCGGGTCGTCTTTGCAAACAGGAACTTCTTCGCCAAGAGCCGTCGGACTCACCACGAAGTCCTGGGGCAGAGGCTGGAGCAGGTCCTGCCGGAAGCCATAATCGAACACATCGACATTGCCGGAAAGGTGCGTCACGTATTCCAGAGGAATCAGTCCGTTCGTGGGGACAGGATGACGTATCGCGCCCCGGGGATACCCATCAGAATCTACTATTACAGTATTCTACCGTTCGCATGGCGAGGGGAAGTGGAAAACGTCATCCTCTTGATGGACGACGTTACCGAACAGGTTAGGTTGAGTGAGGAAGTTCGTCGAGTGGAGCGCCATCTGGCAGGCGTGGTGGAATGTGCCAGAGACGTGGTTCTTTCCACCGACCCCGACGGATTGATCCTTACCTGGAATACGGCTGCCGAGCGGCTCACGGGATACCGATCATGGGAGGTCAAGGGGCGGTCTTTTTTTGAAAGGTGTCTCGCCGAGAAATGCGATCAACTCAGAGGTGTTTTCAGCAACCTGATGGCCGCGGACTGTTCCCAGACCGGTGAGTGGGACATTATGACGAGGGAGGGCGTCACGGTCCCGATAAGTTGGGTCTTTTCGGCCATGAAGGATGAGCGGGCACGGTCTGTGGGCGTCGTAGCCGTTGGTCGAGATTTGACCGAGAATCGAAAACTGGAGATGCAACTCCTGCAATCCCAAAAGCTTGCCGCACTGGGCGTAATGGCCGGGGGGATTGCGCATGAAATAAGAAATCCCCTAGCGGTGTGTTCATCCGCTGCTCAATTCCTGAAGAACCCGGTGATAAGTCCGGAGCTTCGTGATGAATGCATAGACCGAATTCTGACCGGGATACACAAAGCTTCCGCGATCATAGAGAACTTACTTCGCTTTGCACGACCATCTTCTACCACCGAGATGGGCCCCGTCAATCTCATCGACGTAATACGTGACGCATTGCAGTTGGTTGCCAACCAGGCAAAAATAGAAAAGATATCGGTATCGGTGAATTATCCGGATGAGGAAATGGCAGTACATGCCAATGCAAACCTGTTGCAGCAGATGTTCCTCAATCTTTTCTTGAACGCGTTCAACTCCATGCCGGACGGCGGCAAACTGTCCATATCGGCCATTAGGTCCGAGGACGGGGCACTGGTCCGTATCGAGGACACCGGATGCGGTATTTCCAAACAGCATCTGGATAGCATCTTCGACCCGTTTTTCACCCTTTCTCCGGTGGGGAAGGGGACCGGTCTGGGTCTTTCCATATGCTACTCCATCGTGAAACAGCATCTCGGCAACATAGAAGCGCAGAGTACGGAGGGTCAAGGCACGGTCTTTACGGTACGGTTGCCGTTCCTGTAAATGGAAGGACCTAGAAAATGAACAATGAATACCCCCTGGTGTTGGTTGTGGACGACGAGCCGGACATGTGCTGGGTGTTGAAGAACCTTCTCACGGAGCAGGGATTTGAAATGAAGATCGCTCAGACCGGTGAAGCGGCGCTGAGTCTGATTGAATCCACGATGTTCGGGATAGCTTTGCTGGATGTCAAACTTGCCGACATAGACGGCCTGGACTTGGCAAAGAGAATAAAGACCAAGTACTCATCGATTCGCATCATAATGATTTCGGGCTACTATTACAGAGACGACGTGAATATTCAGCGGGCCATAGAGGCGGGGGTGGTGTCCGGATTCATTTCCAAGCCGTTCATCCACCAAGATGTGGTGGATATGCTGCGATCCGTGGAGGGTTCATGAACCGGAAGGCCTCGGGGGACACGTCCATCCGGTTCCGCATAGCGAGTGACGAAAATTGGTTCCCATACCCTCTCTCAAGCTTGCAGAGGTTGTAGGATGAGGGCCGCGGAAAGGGGCGGGGCCTTTGTCAACCGCCATGACCGTCTTGCGGTAACCGGCAAATAATGATGTAGTGACCGTCTTCAAGTTCGGCCACGTCCAAACGAACCTCTCGAGTCGTTCCATCCCGACAGGCCACGGCCGCCATCGGCGAAAGCCGTAGGGGGTTATGCTCGCGTGCCAGAGAATCGATCCAGGCCGGGCCGCCGATGCGTCGGGCGTCGTCGTCGAACCATACGCCGATTATCCATTCACGAAGATTCGTAAGGCTCCCCGACTCATACCCGAATGTCTTGGTAAAATGGGGATTAATCTCCTGGAGAGTGCCGGTGGGGGCTACCCAAGCAGCGGCCATCGGGGCGCGGTCCCACAGCGCCTTGACCTTCTGCCTTTCAACTCGCAGCGCTTTCCGGGTCCTCAGATGGTCCGCGACTTCCCGCTTGAGCCGCTCGTTGAGCGTAACCAATTCCGAGCTCCCGGCTTGGAGGCGACGTTCCAAGTCCGAATGCATCCTGGCCGCCTCCTTTTCCTGTCGGCGACTCAACTCCATCTGCTTCTTTTCATGGGTTAAATCCTCGATCAGGACCAGTACGTGCCTGGCCGACCCTATTCTGACCGCGCGAAGATGGAGCTTGGCCCAGACCCTGCTTCCTCGTATCTCAAGAATTGCCTCGGCTATCCTGGATTTCCTGGTCTGAAACACCTGATCGAGCAGCAATTCGGTCTTTTCGGCCAAAGCCTTCGCCCTTTCACTGTCGGCGGGTCTGGGGACCAAATCCAAAAAAGGCATCCCCTGGAGCTTCCTGTAATCCGGCGTGATTTTCCTGCAAGAGCTGTTGGCGAAACCTACCGAATACCATTGATCCACCAATACCGCGGGCATGGGGATCGCGTCGAGGAGGCGACCGAAGGATGTGGACCCGATACTGCTGAGGTCGAAACTTCCCGAAGAATAAACGTCACTGCTGAGCCAACTTGTGATGTCTATGGTCTCGGTCCTCACCGCGTCCCCCCTGAGTTGGTGGGCGGGGTTTGCCGGTTCCTCGTGGAAATCTAAAGTCGGCAGCTCCTTTTCCGTCATGGTCTCACCATCACTATTGCTTCCCCTGAATCGCCCGTGTCCTCCCGACACATTCCTCTTTTCGAAGAAGCCTTCGAGTGGCCAGGGCGCCCCCTATTTAGCGGGCAGCGCCTCTGGTGTTTGTCTTTGAAACGCCGGATTGTTGACCCACCAGTCCATACCCATTTCTTTGGCCTTATCCACGGAACACACAACCAGCCTGATCTGGATCGTCAGCAGTTCTACGTCCACGAGCTTGATCTTGATGTCCCCCGCTATGACTATGCCTTTGTCTAGGACCCGTTCCAGAAGGTCGGCGAGGTTGGTACTCTCTATGGAATGGCGAGCGGAACGCTGGACGGACATCTGATTCCTCCTTATAGGAGCTTGCCAAGGGGACCCAGGTCCAGATTGAGGTCCTCTTCTTCGAGTCCGAACTCCTGCCGGAGTCGCTCGATTTCTTGTGCCTGCAGCATCAAGGTCACCCCGAGCCTTTCGATCTCCGCATCCGTGAGAGTTCCCGCTTCCATGCGTCGAACGGCTTGGCGTTCCAAGAGTTCGTGAAGAAGTCTGACCACCGTCAGGACCAACTGACCCAAACCGTTCTTGACGCTTTGCTGATCAAGATTGAGGTGCCCCGCTTTCTGCTTTTCCTGAACTCGGCGGTCGGTGCAGGCTTTCATCACTCGGGCGAATTCCCCCAGGTCGTCGGACTCGCCTGGATGACCTTGAACGACTTCCATAAATGCCTCCAAGCCGGTCGGACGGTGTCGGTCATGGACGAGTTCGACTCTCGGTGTCCATGGTTCCCTTTGAGTCGTCACGGTTAAGTGCGGCGATTAGACCTTATTGGATAGATCGGCTGGATTCCTGAGCAACGGCTCGAGAACCCTGCTTCAAAGTATTCATCGATTCGATGGATGTCAGAACCAACTGTAATCCAAGGTATATAAGATCGACGTTCGCCACGGATATCGTTACCTCGCCGACTACGACGGCACCCTTGTTCAAGACACGATCAAGGGCCTCGCAGAGGGTAACATGTTCCGAATCTTCCGGTTCGAGGTCTCGCATGTGCTTCTCCGAAGCCTGCCGTTGCCATCGGTGCGGCCGGTACCGAGAGGGGGGCCGGCACCGGCCGTCACTACCCCACCGATGGGCCGCGTCCGACGAGAACACGGCGGGGGCATATCGGTCCGATCCATCTCCGGCAGGAATCCTGGTAGAGTGGTCCGCAAATAGATCATCAAATTCGACCCGGCGGATTCAGGCCGATGAGCCGCCGCCGGTCGCCCGTGAGTTCGGTTCGGCCACGACCAAAACCAATGCGCAATCAAATAGTCAAATCCGGATTTACCGCGACCGAAGGATCCGGTTCCCTGTAGTCCTGCCGCCGGCGGGGGATAAGAAAGCCTTCTTTGTTGACGGGGAGGGACAGGGAGGGGTCTATTCGGGTCATGC
>JAZDOF010000419.1:0-3038 GCA_043799015.1 Pseudomonadota bacterium
CCGGCCTCTTGAAAAAGACCGACGTCCGGTAGTAGCCCTCGGCTGCCGCCCTGGGGCTGAAAAACCGGTTCATAGCCCACCATAGCCGAACTGTCGTAACACGATCCACCGTAGGGGCGGGGTCTATCCCCGCCCTTTTCGGGCCGATCAACTATCGCCTGGGGGGTGTGCCGGCAGGCGGGTCCGATGTCGCGGCCGTGGAATCGGGGTCGCCCGCACCATGACCGGGAGTCGATAGGTGCTTGAATACCTGATTAGGATTGCGCAAAGAGCGCAAGAAAGTCCCTTCGGCAATCCCCAGTTGCTCCCTCAACATGCCTGGGCGACCCAGAATCTTATGAGGGCGAGCGGGTCCCAGGGACGCTGACGGCTTCTTTTCGGCGGGTTCCGCCGGTTGCGGGGCTTCGGTCCCGGACGTCATGTCGCCGGACGGCACGCGCGCTCCTATGCGGTGTTTTCCAGGGACGAATTCCGGCGACCCGGGGGCTTTATCGTCCCCCCCCCCGACTTGCCGGCGTCCTTCCTTGACTTCCGGCGCTGCGACCCTTGTGCCCTGAAACACCCAAGGAGGGACGGGGGTCGGATCCGCCCAAAGTCCTGCCGTGCTTTGTCTCGCCACGTCTTCAAGATGCTTGAAACCCCTTTCAAAAGGCACGTAACGCCGGTCCCACCAGGCGGCACCGTCCACGAGAAGCCTCTTGCTGAGCAACTCCCCGTCGAGATACACGAGCCCGATGACCCGTCCATAAACATCGCGGGAGTGAAGCTTGGGCCTGTACCAAGGCCCGTCTATTCGGCCGGGCAAAGGTCGGACGAGGACCGTTTTTCCGAGCACCGTTCTTGATACGTGTAGAGCGGCCGTCTTCCCGTACAACTGACCTGAATCCAAGAGCGGAGTGTCCACTCCGTACAATCTAACGTTGAACGTCCTGTTTTGGGACGCGACCTTGATCTCCTCGGGCCGGACGATCTCAGTGACCCTTCCTTCCCAAGCGGTATAATCGGCAGGGAACGAGAACGACAGCAGGAGGACGACGAAGGTCCTTATCAGATCCATGATGTAGCCTATCAATTGGTCCATTTCCGTCCGTCCCGAGTATATAGGCCGTTTCCATTTTATCACGGAACGGGCGGATGACCATCCGCCTTCTAGGAAAAGCCTTGATTAGTGAGACCATATCACGGTACTGTCGATAAAACGCGATTCCGGGATGACACTCTTCCGTACTACGACCAACCAAAGGAGGTTTACTCGTGCCCACTATTCTAGCCGTGTACGGCAGTCCGCGAAGGAAAGGCAACTCGGCGCTCCTGCTGGCAAAGGCCGTAGAAGGGTCACAGGACGCCGGAGCCGTCGTGGAAAGCCTGTACCTACGGGACTTGAAGATGTCGCCGTGCCTGGAAATATACGAATGCCTGAACACAGGCCGCTGTGCCGTTCAGGATGACTTTCAGGATGTCTACGATAAACTGGCGACCTGCGACGGTCTTATGCTGGCTTCGCCCGTTTTCTTCTACGCGGTGAGCGCGCACACGAAGATACTCATGGATCGATGCCAATCCTTTTGGGCCAAGAAATACAAGGTTGAAAAGCGCCCGTTCGGGCTATCCACGCCGGCCCGGAAAGGATTGTTCGTCTCCGTAGGGGCAAGCGCGGGGAAGAAGCTGTTCGACGGGGCCTTGCTTTCGGTGCGCTACTTCTTCGACGCACTTGACATGGATCTTTGGAAGTGTCTTCTCTATCGGTCGCTCGATTCCGAGGGAGATGTCTTGAAGCACCCGACCTATCTTACGGAGGCCTATGAAGCCGGTCGCGAATTCTGCGAGGCAATCAGGAGGTCTGAGGCGTAGTCTTGAATGAGCACCTGCCGTCTCGAAGCGAAAAGGGCGCCGTGCGGGAATCTCTCGAAAACCCAAAGGCGGCCGACCGGCCTACATGGGTGCCCGGCGGCCGGTGAATCGGCGGGTTCCGGGGACGAGCCCGATAGCTCCACATTCCGGCGTAGAGCGATTGCCGTCACGCTCGCGCACTACTATACGTAGGAGGTAATTACGGATGATACCTAAGAGAATACTGTTGGCAACCGACTTTTCCGAAAATTCAACGGCCGCGCGGGAATGCGCGGCGGATTACGCGAGGGCCTTTGATGCCGAGCTCCTTATCCTTCATGTAGTTGATCCCAGCCCCCTGGGGTGTCCCATCTTCCACGACCGTGTCCCCGTGGACATGGCGGAATTGCAGAAAAACATTGAAGCCGGGGCACAGCAGGAACTCGATTCGGTGGCGGCCGACTGCGCCTCGGATTTGAGATCCGTGAGGGCCTTCTATAGGACCGGGAAGCCCGCGCATGAAATAGTCGCGTTCGCGGACGAGGAGCTAATAGATCTCATCGTTATGGGGACCCACGGATGGACCGGCTTCAAGCACATCATTCTAGGCAGCACCGCCGAAAACGTCGTAAGGTCGGCTAATTGTCCGGTTCTTACGGTGAGGTCGGCGAACGGGGCCGAATAGGATAGGATTCAACCCCCATGGTGGGAGCCGCCGCAACGAACCATGAGAGCCTTAAAGACGCTTCGGGGCTTTGGATTCGCGGAAGCGACCGAACGGTCGGGAACAGCCTCTTTTCTTGGCGAAAGTCGGTCCGGGGTTAGGGCTTTGTCCCTTATTCCAACGTCGGGAGGCGGGGGCGATTCTGTTGAGAGGCTCCGAAAGGGTCCGTGCCCCCCAATGGACATTTCTTTAGGCCACAACGTGGTTGGGTTCTTTTCCAGGAAAATGCGGCCGGGCGGGCTCCTCGCGATGGCCTACGTACCGACCTGGGCATTTTCAGGCATGGCGATTGACTTAAGTCAAGGCGCTCCAGGTGATACATCTTTACAAATTAAGTCAAGTAAGGCCCGGAGACCAGCACTGAAAGAGAACGCTTGGGAGGTCGCATGATGGATTACAAGGTCGAGAAATCGTTCGATGAAATCAATGACAAGATACGGAACGGCCGCGCCGTGGTGGTCACCGCGGAAGAAATGGTCGGTAT
>JAZDOF010000425.1:0-3508 GCA_043799015.1 Pseudomonadota bacterium
CTTGTCACCCTGGCGCAGGATACCGCTTACAGGCTCTTGGATAAGGACAAGGTCGATATTCTGGCCGGGGTGGTTGATTCGGGCTCCGCCTACGCGGTGGCCAAGTTGGTGGTCGAACACGGTAAACCTTTCGTCATAGCCAATGCCGGGGCCGATGACCTCACCCAGCGACAGTCCAGCCCGTTGATCTTACGCACTTCCTTCAGCAACAGCGCCGGCTCCCATCCGCTTGGGGAATGGGCCTATGAGCAAGGATATCGCAAGGCCGTGGCCATGGGTGCGGACAACGCGGCAGGCCATGAGCAGGTCGGCGGAATGTGCAAGACTTTTACCAAGCTTGGGGGAAAAATCGTTCAGGAAATCTGGACGCCTCTGGGCACCCAGAACTTCAGGCATTTATTGGAGAAAATTAATCCTGAAGCCGACGTGGTTATGGTTTTTTTTGCCGGCGGCGACGCAATGAGATTTGTTGAGCAATACGCGGAATCGGGGTTGAAAAGGAAGATTCCTGTTGTGGCGAAGGGGTTCCTGGTTGACGAGAACATTCTGTCAAAGGTCGGCGACGCGGCCGACGGGATAGTCACGGAGTCCCATTGGTCCTACATGGTGGACACGCCTGAAAACGACCGGTTCAAGGCGGCTTATACGGCCAAATACGGCCGCCGACCGACGCTGTATTCGGAGCAAGGCTACGTAACCGGAATGGTAATAGCGGAAGCGCTCAACAAGACCAAAGGCGTGGTGAGAGGCCCCGAGTTCGTCCAGGCCATGCGATCGCTCGAACTGAAAGCGCCGCGAGGGACCGTAACATTCGACCAATACGGTGCGCCCATCCAGACGTACTACATTCGAAAGGTCCAAGTTGTAGACGGCGATCATCAGAACGCCATCGTAAGGGCGTATCCGTCCGTAAGCCAGTTCTGGAATTGGCCTGCCCGGGAATTCATGTCCATGACGCCCTATAGGGACATGAAAGGAAAGTGGTAGGGACCGAAACCGCCCGAAACCCTACGCCGACCTTCCAACCTCGTCGAAAACGTATCGGCGGCAGACTTTTCCACGCGCTCGGAGGGCCTCGGCGGTGAAGCCGGAACCAAATACGCGATATATGTTCCTGTTCGCTCATCCTGATGACGACGTTTTCATCTGTGGTACCATGCGGGCCCTGATTGAAGCCGAGGCCGACCTTACCGGCGTGTGGCTCACATCGGGCGGGTTCCTCGGTGGATCGGAAGCGAGGGAAACGGAACTCGCCGCGGCAATGGAAGTGCTCGGCCTGGGACGAGAAGGCATCCGGCTCCTGCGACTACCCGACCTGGGCCTGGTATCCGGATTGGAGGGATACGCGGACACCCTCGCTCAAGTAATGTCTGAAACAAGGCCCGACGTAATCTTTGTCACAGCTTTCGAGGGCGGACATCCGGATCACGACGCGGCCAACTTCATGGCCTTCGAGGCGTCGGCACGAATCGGTATCAAGCCTCGGATCTTTGAGTTCCCTTTGTACAACGGGAGCGGGCCTCGGCGGCATTGGCGATGGAGGATCAACCGGTTTCCCGATGATGGGGTCCCGGTGTTTCATACGCCTTTGCCCGGAGACGTTCTCCGGCGCAAGTACTGTATAATGCGGAAGTACTCGAGCCAATGGATGTACATGATCCCAGCCCGCTTGGCATGCCGGCGGATCGGAGAACCCGGCACCGGCGAGCCTTATCGACTTTGCCCCCCCGATAGGGATCATACTGTGCGGCCTCATGTGGGAACACTCAACTACGAGCGATGGTTCAACGCTTTCATGAAGATACGTTTCAGCGATTTCCAGGCCGCGGTCCAAAAGGTACGGAAGAGCTAATTGCATGATTTCGCTAATGCGGTGACGTATTCTTCGCCTTCGGTTCGGTGGGACCGGCCCACGCGTCGGTCGTTTACCGCGAGTAAAAAGGCCGATTCCATCCCCTGGGTTCATTCCATGTTGAAAGAGGGCTTAGGCCGGGATACAATACGGTCTCACTGAGGGAGGTGCCGCATGACTACCGATCAGGAATACCTCGTCAGCCCTGAGTTGAGCATGGAATTCCAGAGTTTCGAGGAATTCTGCTCAGATAACACGGGTCAGGAGCTTACCTATTTGGAAATGGTCAGCACCGATCCGCTCGAGATGGACCCGGTCACGCTTGCTTTCAGCGTGCGCCGGCTTGTGCGCCTTTCGCGGGATTTGTTGGACCTGTTGCTCGAATCGCTTGCGGAGGAGTTTCCACCGGAACCGGAACGGATTTGGGAGGTCAAAGGTATTCAGTTGGACAAGTCCCGCTCGGATACCTTGAGACCAATCTTGTTCAGCTTCAGGGATTGCGCCGACCCGGAGGTTGCGGGAAGATTGTCCAAGGCTCTGCAACTTCTCGCCATCAGTCGCGAACGGAAAAAAGTAACCCTCCAATTGGGTGAGGCTTACAACAATCCCGAGGAGGGATGGACCCTGGAAGATTTCGGCGGGGACGAATCGTTGTTGGAAACGGTCCGTTCAGTAGAGGACCCTTATTGGGTTGAATCCGAGGAGGATTGACGCGTATGCAGCATGACCAGATCTTGGTGCCGGTATCTCAAGACGGAGAACGGATCCTCGAGTTGATGAGGATCGACAGGAAACAGGCTGAGGCGCTAATGCCCGCGTTGCCTTTGGAAGAGCAAGTGTCCCTGGTGAGCCGTGAAGCCGCGGAAGATCCCAAGGCCGCACAGGACCTGCTCTTCCTTTTGGAAGACGAAAAAAGCTCCGTAGTGGTGGACGGCCTTTCGGACAGGACCGTTTTCCGGATCATGAAGGCGCAAAGCTCTACTCACATAGGGATATTGTCCCTCGTCAACCCCCATCGGCTACAATCGGTGCTTGATCTGGACCAGGAACTCTTTTCCACTCAAGGAGTCACCGACCCCCAAACAGCGTATCACTGGATGGTGAGTTTTCTCGAAGAAGATGAAGCCACTTTCGACAAGGTGTTGAGGAGCATCGATATCAGGGTGGTGGCTTCCGCGTTCCAAGCCAAGGTCCTCCCCGTGGTCCCGGTATCGGACGATCGCCGGGAAGAAGACGGAGAGCAGCCGTTTGCAGCCGATTTTCTTGTAAAACTGGATCGCGGGGAACTCAAGCCCGACGACCTGAATGTGAAGGACGAGGAAACCCTTGACATTCTTACCAAGATCCACTTGGTGGACGAAGGATACTTTAACGAATTGGTCCATCTAATGGTACGAGAAGATGATCTGGCCACGCGTTGCGCTGAGGCGGCTTTCGACCGCATCCGTGATCAGGTGGGAGACATAAGCCAATTCACGGAAGAAGCGGAAGACATGTTCGTGCCGTTGGAGGAATAGGCCGGCACTCTTGAGCGGGCGGGTTCTTCAGGTCGCAGCATCCGGTCTGAAGCCCGCTTCGATAAGCTTGTGTGCGGGCTGCCTGCCGACATTCAATAGACCACGGTGAAATCCAACGCGACCACACCGAAGGCTTGGT
>JAZDOF010000426.1:0-3158 GCA_043799015.1 Pseudomonadota bacterium
TGAAGGCAGCCACCAATGCAGGAATTGAGGAGGTTGCCGTCTACTCATACGAGTTCGAGACGGAGGAGGACGCCTTTGAGTATGCGATCCGTTTGCAGAGCAACCGCAGGAACCTCTCCGATGGTGACCTGCTCCATTGCATCGAACGAATCCACGAACGTAAGCCCCGAGGGGGTGATCGGAGGAGCGCGGACGTAAAGGGATCACCGCCGCAAAGTTGCGGCAACAAACAAGGTCGGTCTGCGGCCGCAAAGCAGACGGCTGACCTACTGAATATCAGTCCTCGGAAGGTCGAACAGGCTCTTACGGTAATCAACCACGGGAGCCCCCAGGTCAAAGAAGCCCTCCAGAATAACGAGATTTCGATCAACAGGGCGTATCAGAGGACGCAAAAGGAGCGGAAGCAAGCCGAGGCCGAATCCTTGACGGAGAATTCAGAAGGGCAGACCGCCGATGAGTCCCCTGAAGCTGAAGAGGCGGACGAGAGCCAAGCTTTGCAGTTCGATGCTCCCGTATTCATTAGCATGAAGCATTTCGGGGCGCTTCACGAGTTGGGTGGATTCGTTGAGGAGCACCTAGGAGCCTGTCGCGCAACTCAGCATCGCGACAGGACCAGTAGCAACATTGGTGAGAAAATGTTACGACATGGCACGTTTTTTAGCATTGTGGCATAAAGCGCGCAAAATTCAACAAATTGGAGAAAAAATTGCGGGATTTGGCGGCCATATCCCTGATTTTCGGCAAGAATGGGCGCACCTGTCCTATTGCTACGGCACAGGTTTCTCCAAAGCTTCAGGATATTGTGGGTCAAGCAGATCAGTTTCCATTCGCCTTTCACCTGTTCAAGTCCCCTCAAGAGAAAACTCCGTATGCCCCTGGCATCTTTGATTTGGCCAAATACGGGTTCAACAGTCTCTTTGCGCTTGGAATAGGTCTTTTTTCCTTTTTTCGTCTTCAGTTTCTCAAGCATCCTGTCCACGACACCAGCGTCGGAAGGAAGGGTTACGTCAGGCAAGAGGGGCCCAAAATCCGAATGTTTGATGCGGTCTTTGGGAATCAAAGGATCAATATTGTTGGCTTCAGCATAGTTTACGTTGGACTCGCTGAAAAACCCCGAGTCGGCAAGCGCAGCCTCGGGTATTCTTCCGGTATTTTCTACTACTTGTTCAATCAGTGGAACCAGTTGTTGCTTATCATTAGCCGCTTGTGTCACATCTGCGGCCACGATGATCTGACTGTCACAATCAACCGCTATTTCTGCGTTATACGCTTGGGTAAATGCCTTGGTCGCACCGTCCAACATGATCCGGCTCTCCGGATCGGTGAAGTTTATTTGGTCCTTTGGCTTGGGAGTTCCCGGAGGTGTTTTCGGGGTCTTGCCTCCACGTCCAGCCGGCGGAGGCGGATTACCGTCCTTGTCCAGCTTCCCCGAGTCGATTGCTTCTTGACGAACTCTCGTTTCAAGCTCCTGCTTATAGTGCTTAATCTTCTCAAGACGGGTTTTCTTGAATCTCAGGTCTTCCGGAAGCTCGTCGCCTCTCTTCCCTTTGCCGTATTTTCGGTCCTCAGCGGCATCCGTCACCTCAGCCTCAACAAGCAGTCGTTCTATTTCCACCTCAAGCTGCGTTTCCTTGGTCACCATCCGGCCATAACTCATGGCCTTGTGCTTGGAAGCATTCGCCTTAAGCTTGGTGCCGTCAAAGGATACGTGACCGAGCTTTACCAATCCTGCGGCCGCACAAATCTCCAAGATCTGAATGAACAGCCGCGCAATTTCTTTCAGATGACGCTTTCTAAAGTCCGAGATTCTGCTGTGGTCCGGATGAGCATCGCAAGACAGCACCCTGAAAGCAACGTCCTCATACGTCTTCTGCTCTATCCGTCTGGAGCTCGGGAATCCTACACAGTACGCGTAGAAGAGGACCTTCACCATCATCGCCGGATGGTAAGCACGATGTCCCCCTTCCGGGTGTTCGTACTTCTTCGTTATCTCACTCAAATCCAAGTTGTCGACCACGTCGCTCACAAACAGGGCGAGGTGATCTTCGGGCAGCCACGTCCGTATGTCAGACGGAAGCAGCAACGGCTTGTCCGGCTCGTAGGGAAGAAATCGGTGGTCTTTCATGAAATGGTCATATCGCGCGGCTTAGAAGAAATGTAAAGGGTTACGCAACAGGCTCCTAGTGGACAATGTGGTGAACATCTTGCGATGCACCCTCGACCCGGGCATTGAGGTCCTTTCAAAAAAGGATGCTCCCGTAAGTGCCATTGCCGGCGATTCCGGACAGATCGAGCAGGCCTTGATGAACCTGTGTATCAACGCCGCGGATGCGATGCCCCAGGGCGGAAGACTGCTCATCACTACCGACCTGGTGGAAGTCGACCGGGACTATTGTGCTTCCCGGGCGGGGCTTCATCCCGGCACTCATTTGCGGATTACGGTCCAGGACACCGGTGAGGGGATGCCGAAGCACGTGCTCCGACGCGTCTTTGAACCGTTTTTCACCACAAAAGGGGAGGCTCAGGGAACCGGACTGGGACTGTCGATGGTATACGGCACCGTGAAAAGTCATTCCGGTCACGTGGACGTCTATTCCGAGCCAGGCCGCGGGACGGCATTCAAGATCCTTCTTCCGATCCAAGGAGATACGCCCGCTCCGACGGCGTCTCCCCACAAGCCGGAGATCGCCAACGGCACCGGGACAATCCTCGTGGTGGACGACGAGGAGATCATACGGGCCGTTCTCTCGGATATGCTTCGGGAAATGGGGTACTCCGTGCTGACTGCCGTGGACGGTCAGGAAGGTCTCGAGGTCTACCGAGAGCGGCGGGATGACATAGATCTCGTCATCATGGACATGATCATGCCCCGCCTCAATGGTAAGGAAGCCTTTGCGGAGATGAAGAAGATCAATCCATTGCTCAGGGCCATCCTCTCCACGGGGTTCTGCCACGCGGCCACGGCTGAAGAGGCGGTGTTCGACGGGATCATAGCGTGTATCCAGAAACCCTTCCACATGGAGGAGCTGTCGCGCGCCATTGCGCAGGCTCTTAGGTCGTAATTGTTCAGCGGGGCCAGTAGGACCGGCCTCCGTGCCGGTCCATTCAATCAGTACGACCGGCAGAGACGCCGGCCTCTACGAGATCGTAGAGGCCGG
>JAZDOF010000435.1:0-2610 GCA_043799015.1 Pseudomonadota bacterium
ATCCATACCCACCACCCTCCAGATCCGACGAAAAATACCAACCGGCTTGAGTCCCATATTGGCCGATCCAACACAGATCCACCAAGTGCTGATGAACCTGCTGACCAATGCAGGCCATGCCATGCGGGAAGACGGGGGAACGTTGACGGTGGAGCTCGAAGAGGTCGATTCGTGCCCGGGGCACGGTCCGGGGGGGGAATCGGAAGCCTCAAACCGATGGCTGCGACTTACGGTCGCGGATACAGGCCATGGAATGGCCCCGGAAATATTGGAGCGGATCTTTGACCCCTATTTCACGACGAAAAAGCAGGGGGAAGGCACCGGATTGGGTTTGGCACAGGTTCACGGAATCGTGACCGGAAATGGCGGCATAATCACGGTAGAAAGCAAACCTGGACAGGGTGCGGTGTTCCGTGTGTTCTTTCCGATTATTGCCGACGGGATCCGAGAGGAAGCTGATTGGGACCATGAAGTCCCCACGGGTAAGGAATCCATACTGCTGGTTGACGATGAACCGCCGATAGTTCATCTGGGTCAACGGATGCTCGAAGGGCTCGGCTATTCGGTCCTGGCCGTCACGGGCGCTATTGAAGCCATGGAACTGTTTCGCGTGTCACCCGACACTTTCGACTTGATTATAACGGATATGACCATGCCCGGGCTGACGGGCAAGGAAATAGCCGCTCAGGTACTCAAAATGAGACCCGGGCGGCCGGTGATAATAGTAACCGGCTACAGTGAGCTTATTACGCATGAAGATGCCCTTGCCATGGGAGTGGGCGCATTGCTGAAGAAACCTTTGCAGAGGCTATCCCTGGCCCAGACCGTTCGACGCGTATTGGACTCCGAAAAGAAACACGCTACGATAATTTCCTAGGGGCTCGTTAGGCCATTGTGCGGAGAGGCCGGCGGCTCAACGCGACGGGAGACCAAATGCCTTCGATTGTGTCATCGACGGGTTTGTCGGCGCGGCGGAATCATCGACACGCACCAGCGAGGAAGACACATGGCGAGAATTCTAGTCATAGACGACGATGATCTTGTCCTATCCATGCTCGGCCGGGTTCTCGAGAATGCCGGACACGTGGTGACCGTAGCATCGAATGGAGAAGTCGGGATCAGACTCTTTCGCGAGCAACCCACGGATCTCATCATCACGGACATCATCATGCCCGAGAAGGAAGGCTGGGAAACGATATTGGAATTGCGCGGGGAATTTCCCCATGTCAAGATCATTGCCATCTCAGGTGGAGGAAGACAGGGACCTTACGGCTACCTGATGCTCGCAAAGAGGTTCGGGGCTGAACGGGTGTTCTCCAAGCCCTTGAAAAGTGAAGAGTTGCTCAACGCGATAAGTGAGCTTTTGGGGAGTACCGATCAATGACCGCCGAACCATAAAGCCTTAACAAAATCCGGCTCGGTGGGTCCGGTCCATACCGTTCAAGCGGACCAAGCGAGGTGATAGTCACGGGCGTTACGTTGGCGGGGCCGTGAATCGCACACGAGCGGGCGGTCCTTTGGACCGCTTGGGAACAATCTCCGAGTACCTGAGAGGAACGATGGGCAGGAAGAAGTCCATTCTCGTGGTTGAAAGAGACCCCGAAACCGCTCGAAGACTCTTCGTCGGCTTGGTAAAGGCGGGTCATAGCGTTACCGAAACCGCAAGCGCCGAGTCAGCCATGGAAATTCTTAAGGAGCGCAGTTTCCATGTCGCCATAGTTGACGTCTCGACGTCCCGTGCCAAGAGTGCCGCGATACTACAAGCCCTCCGCGACGATTGGAGTCATCCGTCGATCATAGTCACGTCCGATTTTCAATCCTCCGCGGTGGAGAACGCAGTCCGAGCGAGAGGCGTGAACCATTTCCTTGTCAAGCCTTTCCAAATCGAGCGGCTTTTGGAGATCATCGCGCCCCCGTCCGTGTTTTCCGGAAAGGTGGAGGGGGTCGATATCCTTGAATACTTGCAGTTCATGCTGCTTACCGGAAAGAAGACCATAGTCGAAATAACGGATGGGAGCGGAAGAACGTGCCGACTTTATCTGGACGACGGAGACGTGGTTCATGCCGTAATTGGGCGCATGGAGGGAGAGGCGGCATTCTTCGAGTCCCTCAACTTCGATGGCGGGCAATTTTGTAACCTCCCATGGCATGATCCCGAGCGAAGGTCCATTCACAAGAGAGGGGACCGCCTTCTCCTGGAATCCGCGGGCAGGAGGGACGAGTCGTGAGTCACCATTACGCTTGTTGTTGGTTTTCCCGATACAGGAACACAGTGAAGTCACTGTCCGAATAATTGTGGAACAATACGACCTTCCGTGTCACCTCCAAGCTCATGGCAAGAGCCTTGACCGGGTCCACGTAGAATATTCCCTCCTGCCTTCCCGGGGATACGGTGCTCAGGCTGTTGAACGCGCAGCCTCGCGTACACAGGCTGAACATTCTGCTCACCATGGCCTTCATGAACTCCATACGGCCATAAAGGCAAAACGCGAATATCCCCGAAGCAACGACATAGTCATGAGGCTCAATCCCGAGGTTCTCGTTCATAATATCGCCTTCAACGAGATTTACTCCGGGGAAGCGCTTGCGGGTCAGTCCGATCATCGCAGG
>JAZDOF010000436.1:0-2528 GCA_043799015.1 Pseudomonadota bacterium
CCGCTGCGGGCCGCACCGGGGTCGAACACCGGCACTCCACGGGGGGACCCGCTTCGTCCGGAAGCCGTCAAATGGAGCCTAGGCTCACATGCACGCGCCTTGAAAAGCCACCGAAACACGTTCCAAGTGTACTAGCTTACGACGCCGGGGAGGCGCGTCGCCTTCGGACGCTCCGCTCGGTACCCGCGAACGGCCCTATAACCACCGCTCGCAAACGGTAGCGGCTTTCTTTCCGAACTCGCGTCGTTCTCCAGGAGACGTTTATAGAGAACCATACAAGGTTATTGCCCGGATAGGAAGCCCCAAGGCTTGAATAAAGCATATTAACGAGCGACAAAAGTTGGTTCCATATGCCCGCGTACTCGGATCGATCGGAAGCCTTGACACGGCTCCAGCTCGAACCGTCCCCCGGTCGTAACGGATTGGCCCGAGGTCGTAACCATTCACTCTTGTGGGGCAGGCTTGCCGGCCTGCCGAGATCGCACTAAGAAAATTCACAGGCTGGAAAGCCTGCCCCACGTTGAGATTGGAATTTCCCGCCCGTAAGTGAATGGTTGCCCGAGGCCCGTATTTTTCTTTGACCGTGCGGCCAGGGGCGTATATATATAGAAATGAGCGAAATAGGCCGGTGTGTCGGTGCGTCTCGATCATTAGAATTGACAAACGCTTTCAGCCTCCAGCCCCATCGGACCAGCGGAGAAACCGACGCGTTCACCTGTCCGGCGGAAGGCCCAAAGATTGAACAAATATGGCTCGAATCCTGGTTATAGACGATGACGACGAAGTGAGGCGCATGCTGAAGCAGGCGCTTGAACGCGCCGGATACGATGTCGCTGAAGCCCAAGACAGCACTACGGGGCTGTCCGAATGCAGAAGTCGGACCATTGACTTGGTGATAACCGACATCCTCCTTCCGGACCATGACGGGACGATTACTATTCGGAAGATGATGCGTGAATTCCCGGCGCTGAAGATAATCGCCATATCCGGCGGTGGCGATATGGCCGGTCCTGATTCCTGCCTGAACGTTGCCAAGAGGGTAGGGGCACAATGTACCTTCTCGAAACCCCTGCACATTAACGAACTGCTGGATGCGGTTCGGAAACTCTCGTCCTGAGAGCCGTGCATCTCGATGCACAAGCCCCGCGACGTAAGACGGACATTTGAAGATCACGGCCTAACTCCCAAGAAGTGGATGGGGCAGAACCTTCTCGTTGACCCGGTTTATCTGGATCGCATCATTGCGGCCGCCGGAGTGGAACCTGGTGAGGCCATCGTCGAAGTAGGGGCCGGGTTGGGGGTTCTGACGGAGTCTCTTGCGGCCGCAGGAGCGAGAGTATGGGCGATTGAGCTTGATGCCGGCTTCTTTCGCGTACTACAGGACAAGCTCGGTAAACGCGCCGAGATCCACCTGATTCACGCGGACGCGCTCCGGTATGACTTTAGATCCCTGGCCGCCGAGCTCGGAATGTTGCGCGTGGTGGCCAACCTGCCGTACAATATTTCGAGCCGGCTCATTTTCATGTTTATCACCGAGAGGGACATTTTCAAATCCTTGACCATCCTGCTCCAACAGGAGGTTGCGGAGCGCTTGGCGGCCATGCCGGGGAGTCGGGAATACGGGATGCTTAGTGTTTTGCTTTCGGCCACGGCAACCATCGAGTCGCTGTTCAGCATTCCCGGACGCGCATTCCTGCCACGGACCGAGGTAACTTCGTCACTGGTGAGGATATCGTTTCCGGAAAGTCCGCCCGTGGCGGTTTCCGACCGGAAACTGTTCGTGCGATTGGTAAAAGCGGCATTCACCGGGAGAAGAAAGACCCTCCGTAATACGCTCAAGAACGCCAAGGTTCCGGGCGTTCCGTACGAGACGCTCCTCGATCTGGCCGCGACGGGCGGCATTGATCTATCTCGGCGGGCCGAGACGGTTTCCGCCGCGGAGTTCGGCGTGTTTACCGATGCCGTGTCGCGGTGCATAGACGAAGGGAGTTCGGATCGCGTGAACAAGATAAGGAAGGAAAGACCCGATCAAGGGCAATTGAAGGATCTCGGCATCGACGACTGGGGTCGATGGGAGTGTGAACCATCCACATTTCCCTGGCAGTATGCCGACGACGAAACCGCTTATGTCTTCGAGGGCCGGGTTACGGTGAAAACCGATGCGGGAGATTCGGTGGACATAGGTGCTGGGGATCTTGTTACCTTTCCCAAGGGCATGAAATGCACTTGGACCGTGCATGAAACCATCCGGAAGATGTACAAATTCGGATAGAGACGCAGACGGGAAAAGGGCCGCGGCGTTCGGCCGGGTCGAGCGCTATTGGTCGCATGCCATGATCTCCGATTTCCGGCAATCGTTCACCGCGTGGGCAAAGAATGAACCGCGAAGAAACAAAGGCACGAGGCAATTAAAGACTATTATAGTGTCACGCGTTGAGAATTGCGGGAACCCTGAACGGTAGAGTGAATCGAAACAAACATCTGTAGAGGCGGGGTTTATCCCCGCCCGTTCCCTGGATGCCGATGGC
>JAZDOF010000437.1:0-2038 GCA_043799015.1 Pseudomonadota bacterium
TTGTTGGGTGACCGGGCGAAACGACCGGCATGGCCTGTTGGGATCGTCATCTCGGATGTAACCATTGACTTACGAGGGGGAAATTCCAATCTCAACGTGGCGCAGGCTTTCTAGCCTGCGAATTTTCTTAGTGCGATCTCGGCAGGCCGGCAAGCCTGCCCCACAAGAGTGAATGGTTACATCTTGGATCGGGCTTTGGTACGTATTCTGATAGGTTCGTTCTAACGGGCCTGCATCGGTCTTACCGAAATCCCTTCCCTTTCAAGCAGCGCTCTGATTCGACTCGTCATTTCAACCGCACCGGCGGTGTCGCCATGCACGCATATGGTCTGAGCGTCGACTTCGATTACCGAACCATCCACTGTTCGAACGCGACCGTCCTTAGCCATGACGACGGCCCGTTCGGCGACTTCTTCCGGATCTGTAAGCACAGCGCCCGGCAGTCGCCTTGAAACCAAGCTTCCGTCAGGATTGTACGCCCGATCGGCAAAGGCCTCGCATGCGATCTTGAGCCCTCGTTCCAGGGCCCTTTCCCTGATCGACCTACCTTTCGGTCCGGCGAGCACAACAAGAATGAGTTCCGGATCGACACCGAACACGGCGTCCACGATGGCGCCGGCCGCGATGGGATCGTCCCCGGCCATGTTGTACAAGGCCCCGTGCGGTTTCACATGCCGCAGGCGGCCGCCGTTCGCGTCGCAAAAGGCCTTGAGAGCGCCGATCTGATAGACTACGTCCGTCCTGATTTCGTCAAAGGAGCAGTCCATGGGCCGGCGGCCGAACCCTTGAAGGTCCGGGAAGCCCGGGTGTGCGCCTATGCCGACTCCATTGGAGACGGCCAGCCTAACCGTCCGGTCCATCACCGCCGGATCGCCGGCATGTCTGCCGCAAGCAATGTTGGCCGAAGAGATGTGCTTGATCGCCTCCTCGTCCATACCCAGCTTGTAGCGTCCGAAACTCTCCCCCATGTCGCAATTCAAATCCATTTCTTGCATTGGAGTTGTCCCCGTTCATCGGAAAAGGGAGGCGGCCCCCAGCCACGTGTAAGGAAGAATCCCTCCCCAACCGCGGAAATGATCATAGTCCCAGGAAGGCCTTCCGTATCTCATCCGATTTGAGAAGCTCATCAGCCGGGCCATGCCGGGTGATCCTACCCGTCTGAAGCACATATGCCCGATCTGAGATTTCTAGGGCTTCACGGACGTTTTGCTCCACAAGCAGAATGGTCAGGCCCTGCTCCTTCAGCCGTCTTACCGTGTCCAACACCTGGTCCACCATAATGGGCGCCAACCCTAGTGACGGCTCGTCCAGCATGAGGACCTGGGGATTGCTCATCAGGCCCCGGCCGATTGCCGCCATTTGTTGCTCTCCGCCGGACATGGTTGCGACGGCCTGTTTGCGTCGCTCTTTGAGAATCGGGAAAAGGTGGAACACAAAATCCAAGTTTTCCCGTGCCCGGTCCGCGTCAAGTAGCGTATATGCACCCAAGAGGAGGTTTTCTTCCACCGACAGGGGCTTGAAGAGTCGCCGGTCCTCCGGAACGTAGATGATCCCCATCCTAACGATGTCCTCGGTGCGCAGCGACCTGATTTCCGACCCCTTGTACGTGATTCGCCCTCGATGGGCGGGCTGAGCCCCCATAACGGCCTTTAGGATGGTGGACTTGCCGGCTCCGTTCGAACCCACGATGGACACGGTCTCTCCGGAGTAGAGCTCCAGGCTGACTCCCCGGATGACCACGGCCGCTCCGTATCGGACTTCCACATCCTCCAGACTTAGAATGGGCGCGTGTTCCTCGGTCACTCAACGACTCCGTTTCTCGGGAAATCCGGGTGCCACCTTCCGCGCTCCTTGATCCGGCGGTTCTGCCGAGCTATGCCGGCGGGCACCGCACAATCCGGGGGGCTACGTCGAAGAACTTGTCATGGGGGTTGGCGGGATCAGACATCAATCACTCCATCTGCTCCGTACGACCGTGCTCGGTAACGTACCGTTCCCCCAGGTATGCCTTGATCACCTCCGGCTTTCGCACCACTTG
>JAZDOF010000445.1:0-9757 GCA_043799015.1 Pseudomonadota bacterium
GAAACATGCGGATGTTAAACGACCCGATTCTTAAGGCGGATGGTCGATCCGTACGCGTACTCTCAGGGTCCGGCGTGGATTGATCGTCTCCGATTGGAGATTTCACTCCGTCGTTTTGTACGGCTGCGGTTTCGGGTATTGCCGAACCCCATGAAATGATAAGGCCGGATAGGGCCACGATGAACCACCGGGTCATAAAGATTACGGAAAGGTGCTTATCAAGAAAGGACTCCATATTGCTCTCCTTGTGAACGTTCACCGGGAAGGCTCGCCGGCCCCGGAAAATCAAACCACAAAGGCACCAAGACACAAAGAAGAACGTAAAATATCGTATAAATGTCTGCTTACCCTCAATCGGCGTCCGACCTCGAATCAAGGAGCCGGATCGTCCGGAAGGTTCGTGAAGACTGTTAGCCTTTGATTTCTTTGTGCCTTCGTGTCTTTGTGGTTAATTCTTGTTCCATCGTGGTGAACGATTACCTCTCCTTTGACCGCGGTTATGGGCTTGGGAAGTCTTTACCCGACGGACCGGCCCAAACGGTAACAGTTTGCGTGCCGGTCTTTTTTGTGCAAGACTCGGGTCAGGTCCCCAATGCACGGAACGCGGAAGTTGCTCGTGTATGCCGTAGGTTGCTCGAATTTTACCAGCGTCGGAGTCGGGGCAATGATCGACGTGGAGCGGTCGGTTATCGAAGCGGTTAGGCAAATAGCGTATATCGCACGTCAAACTCTACTCCAACAAGGTTCACACGTACCTACCGTCGTACTGCATACGGTAAGGGGCTACTATCCCATAGTCCTTCCGTACGAAACCTCGGAACAGAAGCGAACACAGGTGGATTTCATACGCCGCAAGGCCATGGAAGAGCACGCGTACGCGGTGACCACCGTAACCAACGCAAAAGTCATAAACAGGCGCACCGGCAAGGAGACCGAAACCATCGTTATGGCAACTTCCATACAGGGCGGGCGACCTTATTTCTCAGTCCAGCCTTATGTGCGGGATGAGCTGGGTAACGTCATCGCCTTCGACGATCCGGTGGAAGGTGAAGAAGCCGCAATGCCCGGTCAGATGCTCATCGTACCCTATTGGGAGGACGAGGTCTCTCAATGATTCGGGATGAACTCCATTGCCCTTGAATCCGAGGATGCTCTTCATATAGAGTGTAGCGGACTGCACATGCAGCCATGTTAACGGTAAAGGGCGATAAATCTTTTCTTTAGAAAGCCCACAGTCGAGAGGAGTCATGTCCGTCAACCCTATGTTGCTGGAAATACTGGTTTGTCCCAAATGCCGAGGGGACCTGGAGCTCACTGAAAAAGAGGACGGTTTGATATGCCGTTCGTGCCTGCTCAAGTATGAGATCAAGGACGACATACCGATAATGCTCATTGACGAGGCCATACCGCTTGACGCCGGCGAAACCCGATGAACCTCTTCGAGGTCGGGTTGTTCGGCGGGCACTTCATGTGGTACGGGATCGTCGGATGAAAAATTTTTTGGACACGCCTCCCCAGATACACATCAAGATTTTTTTCGATTACTTGGCCTACTTGCTCGTTAAATCGGTTGAAGCCGTCATGTGCCTGATACCGAGTCACGACCGGGCACTCGGAGTCGGCCGATTCATAGGTCGAGCAATTTTTGCCCTGTCCGCGGATCGTCGTAATGTTGCGATCGAAAACCTGACCATAGCCTTCGGCAACGAGCGTCCGGCAGCCGAAATACGTCTTTTGGCCAGGAAAAATTTCGAGCATCTGGGCATGCTGGGCGTGGAGATGTTCAGGCTGAAGCGTTGGACGGAAGATGAACTCTCGGAGCGCTTGGTTTTCGGCGGGAAGCGGAACTTCAACTATGCGTTCAGTCCGGGACGGCACGGCATCTTTCTGGTAATGGCACATTTCGGAAGCTTTGAGGTGAACGCAGCGGTAAACCGATTCTTGGGTCTGAGAGGGAACGTAATCGCCACAGGCGTAGGGAATCGGTTCGTTGATCAACGAATTCTCTTCCGAAGAGGCGGTACGGCCGGAGGGCTCAAAGTTCATCCCCATCGTGGAATCGTAAGAAAGATCGAAGATCTGTTGCGAGATGGGGAATTGGTGGGTGCTCTCGCCGATCAACGGGGTGACGACACCAGACCGGTTCGAGTAAGTTTTTTCGGACGCGAGGTTTTCGCCAACGGTATCTTTGCACGCTTCGCGATGACTACTAAGGCGCACGTAATTTCACTCATGAACATCCGTACCCCGTCCGGCCGGTACTATTGTGAATGGGGCGAAGAAATCCCGATAGAGAATACGGGGGACGTAGACCACGATGTCGCGGTAAATTGTCAGCGTTTTCACGATGTCGCGGAGAAATGGCTCCGGAAGTATCCCGAACAGGGCTTCTGGATGCACCGTAAGTTCAAGCGCAAGCCCAAGTCTCGACTGCGCCGGGCATTGTCCTTTTCAAGGGGAAAAAAGCCCGTATGAAGGGCCTATCCACAGCCCCCGAGAAAATAGTCGTCCGAAGCACAAATTGGGTGGGTGACGTGGTCATGACCGTGCCCGCCCTTCGTGAGATACGACGACTGTTTCCCAAGTCTCACATCGCCTTATGGGGTCCGCGCTATCTGGCGGAATTGCTGAGCGCCGTGGATGTTGCCGATGAGATCATATCGTTCGACAAGAGCGACGGTAGCCCTTTATTGAGGTCGTTTAGGGTAAGGCGACGCTTGTCGGAGGGACGGTACGATATGGTCGTCCTCCTTCAAAACGCTTTTGAGAGTGCATTGACGGCTTGGTCGGCACGCATTCCCATTCGAGTCGGTTATCCGACGGATCTGAGAGGTCCTCTTCTCAGTCTCAGAATCCCCATCCTGCCGAATATCCGCCAAAAGCACGAGGTTTACTATTACTTGGCCATTGCCGATAGGTTGGCTCAATTCTATGGGCGTGAACGGGATGCGCGCGGGATTATTCCCGATTGTTCGATCGGCATTCCTCCCGAATCGATGATTTCGGCACGGAAGGTACTGGACCGGGAGAGCGGCACATCCGAGGGACCGATCTATGCCTTTTGTCCCGGGTCGGTCAATTCGGAAGCTAAACGATGGCCTGTAGAGCATTTTGCAGCTCTTGCGGACAAGGTAATCGAGATTCTTTCGGGAAGGGCGGTATTCCTCGGATCAGCCGGGGAAAGGGACTTGGTCGCCCGAACGATGTCGTTGATGAGGTCCCGTAACGCCGTGAATCTTGCCGGGTTGTGCGGAATGCTTGAATCCATGGCCCTAATGAACGTGTCGCGCGTCGTGGTGTCCAACGACACGGGAAGTGCTCATTTAGCCGTTGCCGCGTCGGCACGGGTCTTGACCATTTTCGGTCCCACTCGTCCCTCCGCGACGGCTCCTTTCGGTCCCACCGCGGAAATTATCGGCGTAGAAGCCCCTTGTGCCCCCTGTCGTAATTATAGGTGTCCTGTGGCCGGCCGGCCGTGCATGACCGAACTCACTCCGGAGATGGTATTCGAGAAAATAATCAGCTTTCCCGGCATCGTTGCCGGCATCTGAACCCATGTCCATAGACCGGGAGATTACCGTTTCAGTGGGCCCCGTCAATCAACCCTTCGTGAGCGTGATAATCCCGACTTACAACCGCTTGGCCCTGCTCAAGGAATCGGTGGAATCCGTACGTAGGCAATCATTCAAGGATTTCCAAATTATCGTGGTGGACGACGGATGTACCGACGACACCGGTGAGTGGTTGGACGCTCAACCTGATCTGTCGGCGCTTCACCAGAGCAACAGCGGGATAGCCGATTCGAGAAATAACGGGGCTTCCATTGCCGCCGGCCGGTGGTTGGCTTTCCTGGATCACGACGATTTGTGGCTGCCCGACAAACTTCTTGTTCAGACGGATTTCGCGAAAGAAAACCCGGAGCTGGGACTGATAGCGGCACGCCACGAGCGTTTGAGCAAATATCGGCGACCTGGACGAAGCGGTCCCTCGCTCAAGGGCGACCTTTTCGTCAAAGTGTTCTCGGAAAGCTTCATACACACTTCATCCGTGATGATCCGTAAGGACGTGTTCGAGTCGATCGGCGGTTTTCCGACACGATATCGGTTCGCGGACGAATTCGATGTGTGGCTCAAACTCGCGGCAGCCCATCCCATTGGGTTCATTGATGAAACTTTGGTGTTCATCAGGTTCTACGAATCAAACACAAGCCACAATCGTGTGGGCGTCCGTTCGGATACTTATGACATACTCATCCGCAACCACGATCCGGACAGGATTCCCACGGAGACGTTTCTTAAGACCATGTCCGACCACGATATTTCATTCGGCCGAGCTTATGTGAACAACGGCGACCTCGTTGAGGCCGTGAAATGGTTCCGTAAGTCCGTGGAGCGCACCCCCCGGCGCTTCCGGAGTTGGCGCTATTTCATGAAGTACGGGCTTAAGGCGTGGTGGATGAAAAGGTCGAGTGAATAGCCTATATTGCGTCAACCGATTTGCGATCCGGTTCAGTTGGAGATTCGTTTTTCCATGAAATCCGTAACGGAAATAACCTTTTCCCCCGCTTTTCTTGAAATAACCGGCGTCTCGGAAGATCAAGTACGCGCTCTTTTATTACAGGCGGTGGAATTACACTTAGGGGGCCTTCATGAGGGGAAAGGCATCATCCTTAAGAACGCCCCTGAGAGCGCCGTAACCATTGTCGAGCTGCCCGGCGAGATACGTGTGTGCGTGAAGGAGTTCCGCTCACGCGGCTATCTGTATTCCCTGAAGAGTCTGTTTCGGCCCAGTCAAGGAATCCGTGCTCTTCGGAACGGGATGCTCCTGGAAAAGGCGGGAGTGGGAGTCGCGCGGCCGCTGGCGTTGATCTGCCGCAAGAGGTTCGGACTGGTAACGAGGGAGTGGGTGATAATGGAGGTGCTTCCCGACGGACTCGAATTGGATCGATATGTGTTGAAGCGCTCGGAAACGGCTTGGCCGGCCGACGAAAGACGCGGTCTCGCCAGATTGTTGGGCAGGTTCATCGGCTCCATGCATGCCGTAGGGATATTCCACGCAGACATGAAAACATGCAACATCGTTGTCACTGAAGAACCGCCCCTATCCGACCGGTCGTCCCCTGAAGACGGAGCACGTACGGGAAACCCCAAATTTTTTCTCCTTGATTATGATGATGTTCGCAGCATTCCGCAGGTCGGTCGGCGACTCCGCTGCAAGACCCTTCTTCAGTTGTTCCTCTCGACCCCGCTTGCTTTGGGGCGCTCGGATCGCCTGCGATTTCTGAGCGAATATGCGCTCCATGTCGGCATGAATCGCCGAGATCGCCGGGAGACGGCCTTAGCCGTGCTTGCCGAGGCCGCCGGCCGGCGAATTCTGTACGTAGGATGGGACGGCGACGTTACTGAAAACTGGGATTGAACCTCTGAATACTAAGCCGACCGGGACCGGAGCGGAAGCCGGTCTTATTGAAGAAAAGGCGAAGAATACGTCCCGTATTTGGGAAATAGCGTACTAATCGGCTCCACTTCAGACCGGAACAGAGTCCTCGATTCGTCTCACGGCGAAACGAGTAACGCGACCCGTCAGTCTGAGACTCGCGGCGACCACGTCCAAGAAACGACGGTATTGGGTCGGTCTTTCCCGCGAGCTCCGGGCAACGGCCTCGTCAATCCTGAAAACGTCGTCTTCTTCCAACGAGTAATTTGGGTCGGTTATTCGCGATTGGAGATCCAAACCCATCATGGCACGATCCGTCGAACCGGCCGATCGTGCCGCAGCCGAACCGAATTCCGTCGTCACGGAACGGATTGTGCCGATGCAGGCGTCCCCTTCTCCTTCCAAGGAATATGGAAACGGATGGTTATTCAAGCGTTTCACCGCATCGTTCAGAATGTAATGCACGGCGGCTTCAAAAAGGCAGTGGCGGTTCCTTAGTAAATTCCTGTTTTGCTCTACGAAGCGGCGTGTCCCACCTCTTACCACGGCTTTCAAGAAGGCGGGAACCAGGGGGAACGGAATGGGAACGGCGTGGTAAGGTTGGGTCAGATCTTGGAGATAGTGCATGGCCCATGAAGTGAACCGCCATCCCCAGTAAAGCGCCCGGACATCGAATGCCAGGCGGGCGAGAACGAAGAAGAGTCGTATCCGCTCCCCCATGAAGTTGCGAGTCAATAGGGGCCGTAAACGAACAAGCAGCGAGGAGCCCTTCAGAAACGCCATGTGGAACGGGGCCTGGGAACCTGCACCGTAATCCGGGCCGTAAGGGCACGGCCCATATCCATATCCTTTTATGTGGAACAGGTCCTGATCCATGCCCCAATCCGGCTCATCCGCATGCGCGGCAAGGATTTCCGTAGGCTGGAGGCACTCTCCGGGGGATGCCGAAACGTAAGAGCGACCCGGAGGCCCTCCCCTGGACGGGTCGTGAGGTGCGTTGGAATCGACTTCGTCCGGTCTTAACGTCCTGATATAGTGTAATTTCAGCTCCGGATTCAGTTGAAAGGTCCGGAGAAAGTCCGCTTCCGTCAACAGAGAATCAACGACTCCACTCCCTCTTGTCCCGACCCCGCTCTTCGCTTCAATCAGATACCTGTGCCATTGAGCGATGAGGCGCAAGGGGCCCACGGCCGCGGCCAGGAATTCCGACAGCGGTATCACGGCAACGGGGGACCTTCCCGTTAAGGTTCGGTCCGACCTCAACGCGGCCCTGGTCAACAAGGTGTGAGTGTTCCATGAAGTCATACGGCAAGTGATGGGAGTTCCGTGCATGGCCCGGGGTTTTAACCCCGATGCTGTTGACTTAGGCGGCTTGCAAGTTGTGTAATACCAATTCGCGTTCAAAGAGGTAACACCATCACTGTAGGGGTGGACCTATGTTTCCGCCCTCTTTTCAGGATGGCGACTCGGAAGGGCGGACACGCAGGTTCGCCCCTACAACGGACCGATCCTTACCGATTGGGAAGCGCTTTGGTGTAAGGCGCCTGCGGTTGATTCTTCCATGACCACTATTAACGGTGGCTTCGAGGCATGAGGCCGCCCCTACCCACGGGAAACACGCGTCGGCTTTCTTATGGTAGCGCCGGCGTCCCGCCGGTCTTACCGCGACAACGCTTGCGGCCATGGATTTTCCTCATGCATCGGTGAGTGAGACCGGCAAGATGCCGGCGCTACCATGGGGATCGGGCGAAAGCCGGGATCCGGAACGCATTGAAAAGGCTGGATTCCTGCTTGCGCAGGAATGACGGAGCGAGCAACGCAATATCGTTTTTGAGGCCCATGAAGATCCATCCTTGGTTCCGCACTTCCCGGGGCCTCCGCTTTCGCGGGCACGGCTTATTTCGCTTGAGGGGGCGGTTCGTTGCGTTTCCGCTGGGCGGCCAGGATCTTCTGCATGAGTGCCTCGGCGTCGGCGCCGTATTTTCCGTCCTTGTCCATTTCCGCGACTTGGCGGCAGAGTCGCAACCCGAGCTGGATGTTATGAGATCTGTACGCGGCGAACGCGGCGTTAAGCAGCATTTGAGGGTCGCCGTTTATTTCGAAGGCCTTCTGAAAATAAGGTAGGGCTTGGTCGAATTTACCAAGCTTGGCATATATGAAGCCTACGTTATTCTGGGCGCGCCAATCTTTGGGATTGAGATAGAGAAGCCTGAAATAGTCCACCAGTGCGTCTTTTTCCCTTTGGACCCTGCTGAGGCTCTTAGCGCGCCAATAGAGGGCCTCTTGGGACTCGGAGTCGAGCTTGAGCGCGTCCGACAGACTGTCGATCGCGCGTTCAAATTCCTTTGATTCAAAGGCCTTCCGACCTTCCGACACTAGAGTCTCAACCTTAGCCTGCCTATTCTCCGCCGATTTGTCGGGTTCCGCGCGCATCTCCTCAGCCGTCGCGGGATACACCCAACCAGCCGACAATACTACGCACAGGCCCAACATTGCCACGCCCCACATAATCTCTTAACCTCCCCACAAGAAGGTAACGTAGGGGCGGGGTTTATCCCCGCCCCTACAGATGTTTGTTTCGATTCACTCAACCGTTCAGGGGTTCCCGCAATTCTCAACGCGTGACACTATGGTCGGTTGACCGGAGCAGTCATCCTAAGTCACCGTATTCTATGCCATGGAGCATAAGGGTGAGGATGCATGAAAAGGATAAAGCTCCGGGCAACGGATATATTACTTCTCCAGGCCGAAAACGCTATTATTTCCCTTTTTCAACGACCGGCCTTCTCGTTCCGGTTTTGGCCGCCTTCGGCGCCGCCGGTTTTTTCTCTCTACTTGAAAATATCCTGGCGAAAAAACCTTTCGAGGACTTGGCCGCGACCTTCCTCTTAAGAGGTCCTTGTCCCGGCTCACCCTCACCGGTAAGATCCGCGTCGGATGCGGCGGAGGGTGCCGGTCTTGCCTCCTCCTTCTTCTTCCCTCCCAGACCTGATAGAAGACCCCTTTTCGGTTTTTCCGCAGGCTTTTCCGTCGGCTCCACCGCAGCCTCTTCAGCGACAGGAGACGCTTTGTCCGCCGCCTTGCCTTTCCCCGCCTTTTTGTCCGGCTTGGGACTCTTCTTGAACAAGGAGCCGAAGAAAGATTTCTTCTCAGGTTTTCCCGTCGGCTTAGGCGCGGCCTCCGGGGCCTCGGGGGTCTCCAGCAACTCGCCTGGAAGTTGATACTTCTCAACAAGTCGCTCCAAGTAATCCCTAGGGATGGAAACCTTTCGGGCGAGACCTATAAGGTCCTCCCGCACCTCGGATAGGGGCACGGAGGGGGCTTGCTTGGGGACAGCCCTCGGCGGCGGCGTGGCGGGTTCAGGCGGTTCCTGCCTGATCTGCGTGGGTTGGGGGGGCGCCGGTTTACGTGCGGGGCTAGGCACTGCCTGAGTTGGGGCCGCCTGGGTTTTCATGCCTGAAGGAGCTTTTCTCGTGTCCAAGTCGGCTTGGGATACGGCGCCTATGCCGATCAGCTTCTGAAAGATCCCGTCCAGCTTGGGTCGAGAGAGTCCGTACTTCTTCATAAGATCATCATCAGTCAATCCCGAACGCATGTCGGCCACGATTTCCTTGGCCGAGAGTTTTCTTCCTTCTTGCATCCTTGACATCCTCTATGTGTGAATTCAAGCCGGTCGGGTCACGATTGACCGATGGACGGCGCGTCAAAAGGGCCCTCAGTCGGGAATCGTCATAGGGATACGGCCGCCGCACCGGCGGGCTCATACGCGCCTAACGGGACCGTTTGTCCACGCTGGTGATGTTACAACAAATGGGGTGCGAAATGCACCATCCTATTTAATATCAAATACGTTTCTTGCTCGAAGGCCGACATGGTCGTGCCGCCGGTGGGAAGCCGGTTCCATATTCCGCTATCGTTCACCACGATGGGTGAAGAATGAACCACGAAGCGACACAAAGGCACAATGAAATCAAAGGCTAATATTCTTCAGGCCTCCGCGGGTCAAGCACCCGCCTTCATTAACAGGCTGACACGACTAGCCGTCTAACAGGTATTTATGAATCATTTCAATTCCTTCTTCGTGTCTTGGTGCCCTTGTGGTTTGATCTTTCGGGTTCAGCGAAGCTTTATTACTCTTACGCCCTCGGCTTGATATATGGGCGGAAAGGTGGACGCGTCCAGCACCGCGAAGTCCCGTCGTGATCCGACGTAATCGCTTATCAGCCGGCCGAAAGGCTGAAAGTAAACCTCTCCTTTGCGAAGCTTCACGGGATCGAAGTCGCAATCCCTTACCACAAGGTAATCCACGGCATACTTGTCG
>JAZDOF010000456.1:0-12702 GCA_043799015.1 Pseudomonadota bacterium
CACGCAGGACTTGGATACGCCCATCCTTGACTTCATAGGCCACGTCGGCCACGGCAATGAGGGATTCTTTGTGGGAAACGGCAATGATGGTCATGTACCGGGCTAGACGGCGAAGCTCCGCGTTGATCTCCGCCTCCGTGCGGGGGTCCAGTGCCGATGTGGCTTCATCGAGGATAAGCAGCTTGGGACGGCGCACAAGGGCCCGTGCCAGAGCGACACGCTGTCGTTGTCCCCCTGATAGCTTGCCTCCGCGCTCGCCCACATCGGTCATGATCCCTTGTTCAAGGTCGGCCGTAAACTCCGCTGCACCTGCAAGCCGCAAGGCCGACTCCGCGTCCTCCCGAGACAGGTCTTTATCGCCGAGCGTAACGTTGGTGAGGAGTGAATCATGAAACAGGACGGCGTCCTGCGGGACATAGCCTATCATGCTGCGCCAGGCTTTGATGTCCACCCGGCTGAGAGGAGTTTCTCCGATGAAGAGATCGCCCGCCCCAGGTCTGAGCAAACCTAGGATGAGGTCCGCCACTGTGGTCTTGCCCGCCCCGGACGGCCCGCAAATCACGGTGAGGCACCCCACCGGCGCGGTCATGGATGCATTGTCCAATACCACCTTGTCGCCGAAGGAAAAATCAACGTTGCGCAACTCTATATAACGGTCCAAGTCGGGAACCTCGTCGCCGCCCCAGGTTTCCCGAGCCGCTTCGGCTTCGTCGATCGAGCCTCTTAACGACGAGAGGAAGCTCTCGTAACGAGCCACTTCCTGGTACGTGAACTGCATTGCCCCCAGCCGGGCAAGGGCTCGCCAAAAGATGACCATGAGCAACAGAAAAGCCTCGATGTCCGTATTAAGAAAACTGAACGCGATGTACCCGCCCCCGCCCAACACGACGACGAATACCGGATCATACAGAGCCCGCACACCCCCTGAACTGAGCACTTGCCTGCGCCTTGCCTCCGCAAGACCGCGTATCTCTCTTTCCAGGAGCGGGCCGAGACGATCCTCACAAGACATGGCCTTTAGGGCTTTCATTCCCTGCAAACCGTCAACCAACCGAACCGATATTTCTTCGAGCAGCTTGGTTTGGCGGTCGCCGGCGCGGCGTGCCATTCCAATGAAACGGCTCAATACCATAATGCTCAAGCACCCCCCAAAGAGCCCGCCGATGGTAAGTTGCCAGGAAACCAGCAGGGCTACCCCGGCATATATGGCTAATTGCAGCGCCTCGGCAATGAACCTGCAAACCAGTTCGTAACAGTATGAGGCATAGTAGGCTTCGATGGTTATTGCGGCCGCGAATTTTCCGGGCGCCTGTTCGATGAAATGCCGCCACCTCGCCCCCATAAGGCCCCGAATGAGACTAACCCTGATGTCGGCTTCAACACTTGCCGCAGTGTACCCTACCTGGCGCATGGCAAGAAGAATCAAAAGGCCCTTGAAAGCGATCAGGCCCGCTAAGACGGCCATCATGGACGTCATGGAAGGACTTATGCCGATGGCTGTGTAAGCCTGTTCCACCCACCGGCCGAGTCGCGTGTCGCCCGAGCCGCCGTTACCCAGAACAAGCTTGAACAGGACCGGCAACGATCCCAGACCGAGGCCCTCGGCAACGCCGGCAAACAGAAGCAGCAGGCTCACCACGGCCGATCTACCGGGATATTCCCTCAACAAACGAAAGAAGACCTCCAGGGTATTGCGGAAGTCCTTCATGATCGAGGCATGGTCACGTTGTTTTCCGTATTGTACCGGTCCAGTATGCCCTTCAGTTCCTCGCGGGATATCCACCTATCGTTGGTGTCGCTGGCATACCTAAACCCCTCCGGACATGGGCGTCCGCCTTTACTTTTTTTGCGGGCCTCGGCGGATTCCGGCCTAAAAGGAGCGAGGGTTACATAATGATCTTCGTACTCGACCGTATGGCGGGCATCTTCTTCTGAAACAAGGACCTCGTGCAGCTTTTCTCCGGGACGTAGCCCGACGACGTTCATCTTGCACCCCGGGGCTATTGATTCCGCAAGGTCGGTGATTCTAAGGCTGGGGATTTTGGGAACAAAGATTTCGCCCCCTTCCATTTCCCCAAGGCATTTCAAAACGAAGCGGACCCCTTGTTCAAGCGTCAACCAAAAGCGGGTCATTCTCAGGTCGGTTATGGGTAGGACCCCTCCGGGGGCCAGCTTCCTGAACAAAGGGACAACGCTCCCTCGGCTGCCCAACACATTTCCGTAACGTGTTACACTGAACCGGGACCCGTGGCTGCCCGCGTAACTGTTCGCGGCTATGAACAGCTTGTCCGCGCAGAGTTTTGTGGCACCGTAAAGGCTGACCGGGACCAAGGCCTTGTCCGTACTGATCGCCAACACCCGTTGGACATCGCGGTCAACCGCGGCCTCCACAAGATTTGCCGTGCCGATAACGTTGGTTTTTACCGCTTCGAGCGGGTTATACTCACAGGCCGGTACTTGTTTCAAAGCCGCGGCGTGAACCACCACGTCCACTCCGTCAAGGGCTCGATAGAGCCTCGATTTGTCCCGTACGTCCCCGATGAAGTACCTTATGGAGGGGTGGGTATATCCGCTATTCATCATCTCGTCTTGTTTGAATTCATCGCGGCTGAATATGATGAGCTTTTTCGGCCGATATTCGCGAAGCACCACATCCGCGAACTTGCGGCCGAAGGAACCCGTGCCGCCGGTTACCAACACTACTTTACCTTCAAGACTCATTGTTCCCTCCGATGGCGGCCCGCTCCGACTCGAACGGCGTTTCCCGTCGCTCGGTCGACCCGAGTGCGTTGCTGCGCCCCGCCCATGGAGGGTGGGCTGCGTTGCTAAGCCGATCCATTATATGGCCGGGGCAATGCAAAGGTCAAACGGGACCTTGATGGAAACCCGGGACGTTGCTATGCTGTGAAAAGACGGTAATGCGGGTCTGAGGCATAGTCGGACGAGAGCGCACGCTTATCGGTATTTCGCCTCGGCCGCCGGCCTCCATATGGGAATCGGACATGAACCGTTTTGCGGCTTTCTCGGTCGGCCGCGGCAACGGCTCTTTTCCGGTAAAGCGATGTGGGAACGGCTCCGTATGCCCGTCATGTACGTCGGGACCGGCCCTTGAGCAACGGTAGCGGCATATGAAAGATCAGCAATACGGCGGCAAGACATTACCGGAATACCGCTCGACGCCCGCGGTCGGCGATTACCCCCGATTTCTGTCACCCGAAGTGTATGGGGAACAGGGTTACGGTCGTGGGGGTACCCATGAACGCGAAGACGATACCGACGCCATTTTTACGTACCTGCATGGAATACTGAACCGCAAGTGGCTGGTGGTACTCGTATTCCTGGTCGCAGTTGCAATCGGGATATTCTACGGCCGAACCCTGCCCCCGGTGTACGTGTCCAGCGCGATCCTGGAAATCCGAAAAACTCATCCTGCCGGGGCTAACGTCGCGGACCTGTTCCAGTTGTTCGGCCAATTGGACCTTTTCTACAATACGCAGATCCAGTTGCTGAAGAGCCAAAATGTGGTGAAGAAATACTTTGAGCTTGTCAACGAGGGCAAGGACGACAAGAAGGATCGTCCCAAAGGGGAGCCCGGGGAAACCGACCAAACGCCGGAAGGACAAAGAAGTTACGCGTCTCGAATCAATTCCGTGCTCGGTCAGGTAACGGCCACACCGGTGGAAGGATCGCAACTCATTGATATCTCCATGAGGGCCGGTTCGGCCGAAGCCGCGCAAACGATGCTGCAAACCTACATACGGGCCTTTATGTTGGAAACGGAAACCAAACGAAAGGAACACACGGAGAGGCTGAGGGGTTGGCTCAAGAAGGAGCTCGAAGAGACGGAAAAGCAGCTAAGGGCGTCACAGAAAGACCTTTATGATTTCAGCATGCAGCACGGCATCGCTTTTGCCGACAATTTGCCCAAACCCGGTATGACTTATTTAAGGAAGGCATTGGATGAGCTCCTGGAATCCAGATTCAAGCGATTGAACCTGGAATCCGTGGACATGTCGAAGGACGGAGTCCTTCCCCAGCAAATCACGGGAGAGTATTTGAGCAAGATGCGCGGCGAGCTTGCGGACCTGCAATCGCAGTACACGTCCATGAGGTCCGTGTTCGGCGAAGACCATTACAAGATGGACATGATGAAGACCAAGATCGCGCACTTGGAGACTTCCATTACGGAGATAGAAAAGAAGGCCCTTGCATCGGCCTTGGATGTGGCGAGAAAGCAGGAATCCCGAAGCGGGGAGGTAATCGAGAAGACCAAAGAAGACGCATTGAAGGAAAACACCCTCGTCGTCCAATACGAAATCCTCAAGAAGCTCCTGGATGCAAACGGACAAGTCTACGTCACGCTCCTCCAAAAATACAAACAGGCGGATGTGGACCACGGGTCCCTGGGATACGACATAGTGATAGCCAGCGCGCCGACCATTCCGCTGGATCCGATTTCCCCAAACAGGCCGCGGATCATTCTGATCGCGGGAGTCATCGGATTGATGAGCGGCATAGCGCTGGCTTTGGGTCTCGAACACTTGGATCGCCGAGTCAAGACGGCTCAAGAAGTCGAGCGGTACTTGAAGACGCCCATTCTGGGAGTCGTTCCCCGTATTGAGGACATCGATCTGATAGAAGAAAAGAGCGGCGGAATCGAGTCCAGGCGAGAATTCCTGCCGTATCAAGCACCCGTGTCCCCGTTTGCCGACGCGCTCAGAATAGTGCAACACGCGGCCACATGGATTATCGGGCATGAATCGGGGATGGCCGTTTGCCTGAGCAGCGCCTTACCGTTCGAAGGCAAGACGTTTATGGCCGTCTCGATGGCCGCGGCAATAGCGTCCGAAAACCGACGAGCAGTAATTGTGGAAGCCGATATGCGCCGTCCCAGAATCGGAGCGCTGTTCGGGCAATCACGCAGCTCGGCGGGCCTGAGTGACCTTCTTTCCGGGAATATAACGGACGTGAAGGAAGCCATACGCCAGTCGCACATTCCCGGGCTTTTCTATATCCCGTGCGGAAGAATCCCCGACAACCCCGTTTCGTTGCTCAAGAACAAGCGGATGCAGAACGTGATCGATGCGTGCAAGAAGGCTTTCGACGTAGTCATAGTCGACATGCCGCCGTTGTTGGGATTGGCCGACGCGGCCATCGTTTCCAGGTACACCGATGGGGTAATCCTGATAGTCAAACAAGGCAATACTCCCATGCCCTTGCTGCGGGAGGCGCAGGACGCGGTGCAACGAGGCCAAGGACGTCTCCTGGGCGTCGTGCTCAACTCCGTCGATCACCGCACCGATAGGTATTACTACTATTCCAAACGCTACAGCCACTACTACCGGCGGCCCACGTCCAAGACGGATTCGACATCGGGTACCGGTTGACGCCAAAGGACCCCGCGGCCTATCTAGGCCCCATTTCGTCCATTTATGCACGTACCCAAAAGCGAACCCCAGCATACGGCCGCCGAGAAAAGCATGTGACGGCAGTCCATCCAGGGATGCACCACCGCGTGGTTGATGAAGAACAGGAACATGAAATGGAAAAAGAACAACACCAGGAGCATCACCATCAGGTTGTACGCGGCCGGGACGTCGAATCGCCTCCTTTGGCAAAGACTCGCACCCGGAACACCTACCGCAGGCAACATCGCGAAAGCAAGATACGATAATATGCTTCCCGGTTTTGGAGTTAGAATTCCCCCCAGCTTGAACAAATAGCCGTTTAGGTAGGGCAAGGCTTCTCTTACGGCGAAAGCACGGGAGATCTCGGCGTTGGTGAAATGCTCCCGTTGGTTCAATCGGCCCTGAAGCCGATATAAGGTCTGATCATGCACTTGACCGAGAAACTTTACCGGGTCATGTCCGTCAAAATACAGTATGGGGGCCCTAAGCGCCATCATCAAAGCGGTCGTGGCCAAGAAGGCGGCTACGAAGATCAAGGGGGCGGTCAGCCTTGCAGGCCCGCAATCATCATCTTGGAAGAGCAGAAAGAACGGGAGGGAGAGAGCTATGGCATCGAATACATGATCGTATCCCACCCAATTGGTAAAAACCGCCCCGGCCACGGCCGGTACGATGTACGATCGTCCGCGTCGCACTTGAGATCCGGTTGCGGCGGCTGTTAGAAAGGCGCCTCCCAGTCCCCATGTGGGGTTGAAAAAACTCTCCCAAAGCAACGACCCCGACCCAATGAATACGAAAAACACGAAAATCGCGCTCACGTTGCCGAATTTCTCGCGCCACACCGATATGTAGAGGAAGAAGAGGACTAAGACAAAACAGTAGGTGAACTTCGATGCAATGCGAATTTCAGGGTAAAGGTACAACAAGTATGAGGTCAGAACCATATGACCGGTCCAGTACCGGTAAATAAAATTCCCCTTGCCGTCGAGCACGTCCTTCACGATGGCGGGATGGTTGCGGGGATCCAAAGCATGAAGGATCGAACCCCATCCCTCGTCCTTGTTTCCGTCCGGTACGAAATAAACCCAAAAGGACAAGCTTCCCACGATTCCGCGGTACAAGATGTTTGCCACGGTTATGCCGTCCATGTAATCGTCGAAACGCAGCTCATTGAAACGTTCACGGTCGGCCCATGATCTAAGACTCTCGGGCATTGGACCGCTCCACATGGAGTCGGTTTTTCGTGCCGCGGCCGTAAGGAGAATGATGATAAGCAGGCTTGCGCAAAGAGTTACGAGATAGTCGCGTGCAAATTTTTTCAATGCCGTCATGCGTGCCGGCTCCGTTGCGAAAATCGCATGTATTAAATAAGGGCCGAGTGGTTGCACTCAGTCCCCCGGCCCATGATGCCGGCGACCTATTTTAACACGCAATCGTCCACTTCATATCGGCAAATTCCATCCTTTTGCCGAGATCGCACGCGGTCTCATCTACGTCTCCATGCCCCGGACGGCCACGCCCTCGATGGAGACTCAACAGCCGGTGCCTTAAGCATTGTTGAAGGCGGAGTCGGGTTGCTGAGGTCACTCTCTCGAAGGCGGCGGGAACAGGGAGTCCGGGGCGGTATGCCACGACGAATTCATGTCGATTCCGGAGTCTTTTCGTGCCGGCCGTGAACAATAACGTGACGCCATGACCTAACCAAGATATATTAATAGAGATACCATGCGTGAACCATGAAAGCCAACGGGTAAGGGAACCCCAAAACCCCCGTGCCTCCTTGAGGCACGACGAATCATGAAAAGAAGCGCCTTCACTACGCCTCAACCCAAAACCCATCGAGCGCCCGGCGGTAACCAACGAGAGTCGTAACTAATTGAAAGTTCTTGGATATGTGGGTTCGGGGGAAGGGCCTTCCACCAAGAAGGTCGTTCCTTCGGCAAGGCGCTTACCATATAAAATAATAAAAAAATGTTCGGTTGACCTAAGTCAAGGCGCTGGAGGAGGGCGAGTGGTAAGTTTAGCATACGAAATGAGACGGGAGCCCCGATAGAGGGTGCCGAATTCCATAGGTGGGAGGACGAGTGAAAATGGCCGACAAGATGTTTTGCTATCAGTGTGAGCAGACAAGCGGAGGAACCGGTTGCACGAAGGTCGGTGTTTGCGGAAAGCAGCCGGAAGTCGCAGCGCTGCAGGACCTTCTGACGTATGCGCTCAAAGGCCTGTCGCTTTACGCTGTCGAAGGCCGAAAGGTCGGGGTCGTCGATCCTGAAGCCGACGTATTTACCGCCAAAGCAATGTTCGCCACCTTGACGAACGTCAATTTCGATTCCGAACGGTTTGTGGAATTCCTCAAGAAGTGCGCGGCGCTCCGGGACGGCCTCAAGGGGAAGGTCAAAGCAGCCGGCGGCAACGTAGACTTCAAGGATGCGACCGCCTCGTTCGTCCCTGAAGGCACCGTGGACGGTCTGGTCAAGCAGGCTGCCGGGACCGGCTTCGCACTGGTCGAAGGCGAGGACGCGGACATCAGGGCCCTCAAGCACACTCTGATTTTCGGACTAAGGGGCGTTGCCGCTTACGTTGATCATGCCCAAATTCTCGGTCAAGAGGACGATAAAGTCTACGCGTTCATGCACGAAGGGCTCGCCGCAACCTTGCGGAGCGATTTGAGCCTGAACGACTGGGTTGGGCTGGTACTCAAATGCGGTGAAATCAACCTCCGGGCCATGGAGCTCCTGGATGCGGCCAACACCGGGACATACGGTCACCCCGTCCCCACCAAGGTACCTCTTGGGTCCAAGAAGGGGAAGGCAATACTCGTCTCCGGCCACGATCTGAAAGATCTTAAGGAAGTGCTGGAGCAAACCAAAGGCAAGGGGATCAATATTTACACCCACGGCGAGATGCTGCCTACCCATGCCTATCCCGAGCTGAAGAAATTCGACCATTTCTACGGCCATTACGGCACCGCATGGCAGAATCAACGCAACGAGTTCAGCCAATTCCCCGGGCCGATCCTTATGACCACCAACTGCATTCAGCGCCCTCAGCAGGCTTACGAAGCCGGCATTTATACAACAGGTCTTGTCGGCTGGCCCGGCGTGACGCACATTAAAGGCAACGACTTCGCCCCTCTGATTCAAAAAGCCCTGGAAATGCCGGGTTTCGCGGAGGATGTCAACGGGAAGTCGGTTATGTGCGGCTTTGCGAGAAACACGGTCATGTCTGTTGCAGGCCAGGTGATTGAAGGAGTCAAAGCCGGTGCGATCAAGCATTTCTTTCTGGTTGCCGGATGCGACGGAGCGAAGCCGGGCCGCAACTACTACACCGAGTTCGTCGAGAAGGTACCCAAAGACTGCTTGGTATTGACGCTTGCTTGCGGCAAGTTCCGGTTCTTCGACAAGGACCTCGGCGACATAGGCGGCATCCCCAGGCTGCTGGACGTCGGCCAGTGCAACGATGCCTACTCTGCCATACAAGTGGCCGTGGCCCTTGCCGGCGCGTTCAACTGCGGAGTGAACGAGCTGCCGTTGTCCATGATCCTATCCTGGTACGAGCAGAAGGCCTGCGCTATCCTTCTCACCCTGTTCCACTTGGGGATCAAAGGCATCCGATTGGGCCCGAGCCTTCCGGCCTTCATTACCCCCAACGTCCTGGACGTGCTGGTGAAAACCTTCGATATCAAACCCATCAGCACCCCTGATGAGGACCTCAAAGCGATTCTCGGCTAATCAACCAAGTTCGTTGAGTCAGGGCGCCGGGCGGACCTCAAGGCCCGGCGTAAAAAAGAACAAACGACCCGGCGCGGGAAGTGGGGCGCGGGTCATAGATACCGGTTCGTTCAATTTGAGATGGGTTTACCCGGTCTTCCCCACCGCTCTTCGGCGTGGGAGGCGGATAGGAGGCGCAGCCATGAAATGCCCTGGACAAGACCCCAGATTCTGGAAATTCGATGCCATATTCGAGGCCCCGTGCCCGAAGTGCGGAGCGTCGGTCGAATTCTTCAAAGACGAAACCCGGCGGACATGCAAGGGCTGCGGGCACAAGGTGCTCAATCCTAAGATGGATTTCGGCTGCGCCGCACACTGCAAGTTTGCCGAGGCCTGTTTCGGCGAGTTGCCCCCGGAAATCATTAGGCAGCGGCAGGAAATGTTCAAGGACCGCGTGGGCGTTGAAACCAAGAAACGGCTTCAGCAGGATTTCAAACGAATAGCACACGCAGCCAAGGTGGCCCGATATGCGGAAAAACTGGCGGAATCCATGAGGGGCGACCCTGCCGTGGTCCTCTCCGCGGCCCATTTGCACGATCTGGCACCCGGCGGGACATCCTGCCGACACCTTAATCCCGCTTCCGTCAACGGCAGAGAAGAAGCGGCGGACGTGGCTCGGGCAGTACTGGATGGCCTCGAAGCTCCGCATGCGCTTACGGCCGAGGTTTGCGCCATCGTTGAAAGGTTGTACGACCCCGGAACGGATGAATCGGCCAATTTCAAGTCCGTGCATGACGCGGATCTCATAGCCGCCCTTGAGGAACAGCAGAAGAAAGGGGCTCTTACGCCGGACCGGCTGGAGCTGATTATCGAAAAAGACCTGCTCACGAACGACGGAAGGGAACTGGCCCGATCGGTCCTTTTCCCGGCCGCGGTAGCCGGTTAGACGTGGAAAGGAACGAACAATGGCAGTAACACGCAAGATAATACGGATAGACGAAGACCTCTGTAACGGCTGCGGGAATTGCATCATTTCCTGCGCTGAAGGGGCACTTGAGATCCAGGATGGAAAAGCAAGGCTGGTGGCGGAAAAATACTGTGACGGACTGGGCGCGTGTCTGGGAGATTGCCCCACAGGCGCACTAAAAGTTATCGAAAGAACGGCCGACGAGTTCGATGAGGAAGCCGTAGTGGAACGGCTCGAAGAATTGAAAGACGCCCAAGAAAAGCCGGCGCCGGCCATGCCTTGCGGTTGCCCCTCGGCCACGATCCGGACCTTTGATCGCTCGGCCGCGTGCGCCCAGGCCAATGAACCCGCCCGCTACGAGTCGGGGCCGTCCGCGCTGTCCCATTGGCCGGTTCAGATACGGTTGGTGCCCCCCAACGCCCCGTTCCTGAAGAATGCGCATCTGCTCATTGCAGCCGATTGCGTGCCGGCAGCGTACGCGAATCTCCACCGCGACTTCCTCCAGGACCGCGTGATTCTTTTGGGATGCCCTAAATTCGATGACACGCAACTGTACCTCGACAAGTTCGTGCAGATATTCCAAACCGCGGGAATCAAGAGTATTACCGCTCTGTTCATGGAAGTCCCTTGTTGTTTCGGGCTCCCAATGTTGATCAAAAAGGCCCTTGAGGTTTCCGGTAAGAACATACCGGTGGAACAGGTAGTCATCGGAGTTCAAGGAGACGTGTTAAGACGTGAGAAGTTGGTCGCTTAGCGGCCGTGGCAAGCCGACCGGGCTGAACCGTAAACGTTCACGGCGATGGCTCTCTAAACCCGAAAAATCAAACCACAAAGTCACCAAGACACGAAGGAAGATTTGAAATGATCGACAAATACCGATTGACTTGCGGATCGTGCCCGCCTGTCAGTTAAAGTGGGGGCTTGGCCCCGCAGAGGCCTGAAAAATATTACCCTTTGATTTCTTTGTGCCTTCGTGCCTTCGTGGTTAATTCCTCATCTATCGTGGTGAACGATTGCCGTCGGTGGAGCCGGCAAGGGCGGGATCTCTTCGGACTTCACCGGCTTGAAAGCCGATTGGTATTACGCCTTTCTTTACACACAGGGGGTGTTGGGGTTACAATGATTTTCGGTCGGTTGCCCCCTGTTTCGGGCGATAGCTATCCGGGGGCGCCGCCGGGTCGGCTGCGGATCCAGGATCGATCAACTCGGCTTGGTGAACGGAATGAGACCATGCGATACACGCTTCCGGTAATCATAATGGCCCTCGTGGTCGGGGGCCATGTTTTGAGCCGGGCCGCCCAGCCTTTGGAAAAAAAAGGCCGAGCCGCGGTTTACGAAGTTCCCACGTCGGGCACTATTCTCGACGTTACGTACAGGCCCGAGTTTGACGAATGGTGGATCAAATGCCGCGAAGGCGACGCCATCGCGGTCTATTCCTTGGATCAGCGTACCAACAAATGGGGCAAGGTCCATTTTGTGACGAAGCCCGCCGGCAAACAGCCCGAAAAACCCGAAAAAGTACCTTCAAAGCCCAAGCCCCAGCCTGAAGCCCATCCTGAAAAGCCGCCTTCATCGGATGCCGTTGATGTGGAGAAACCGAAGGAACCGCAATCAATCACCGTCAAACAGATTGTGCCCGAGGGAACAAAGGAGGAACCTCCCAAGAAAGAGGCGCCCGAAGAAAAATCCAATTGGTGGAACCCCGCGAACATTTTGAAGGAAGGAAAGAAGATATTCACTCCGGGGGACCATGAAAAGGACAAGGCGCCGGGACAGGCGCCGTACGAACCGCAAAAACCGTAAAGACCCGGAAGTGTGTGTGGAAAGGCCGGTTCGCGGTAGCAGCATCTTGAGGAGGAGGCATGATCGACCGTCCGGAAATCCCCGACGATGAACTAGCGGCCTTTTGCAGGGAACATTTCATACGGAAGTTGTCTCTGTTCGGGTCGTTCCTCAAGGGGGAAGGCCACGCGGACAGCGACGTGGATTTTCTGGTGGAGTTCCATCCCGACCACTTGCCTACGCTAATCGAACTCGCAGCCATGGAAAGGCGGTTGAGTCGCATGGTTAAGCGGCCTGTGGATTTACGAACGGCTGCGGATCTCAGCCGGTACTTCCGTGACCAAGTTCTGGATGAGGCGGAGGTGCGGTATGCGGAGTGAAGACCGAGTCCGGCACTCCGTATGACGGCCCAAAAACTGATAGGAGCACGATTGAGCACTCACGCTTTGGTAATAGTGGATATGGCGAAAGACAACGTCAACACGACGGGCCATGGTATGATGGACGTGGAGGCGACGAAGATCATCCCGGCCATTCGGGATTTGGCCCGTGAGTTTCGAAAAAACGGAAGCCGCGTTGTGTTCGCTTGCGACAGCTTCATGGAAGGGGATTTCATTTTCAGGGCCCGCATGCCGCCTCACGCCATACGAGGAACCGGCGGCGATCATCCCATTCCCGAGTTGGAGATGGGCCAAGGGGACCTGTTCCTGCCCAAACGGCGCATGAGCTCGTTTTACAAGACCGATTTGGACCAAACCCTACGAACTTGGGGCGTGGATACCATAGCAGTGTGCGGCATCGTGACCAACGTTTGCGTGTTGCTCACCGCGATGGA
>JAZDOF010000482.1:0-6147 GCA_043799015.1 Pseudomonadota bacterium
CCTGCGAATTTTCTTAGTGCGATCTCGGCAGGCTGGAAAGCCTGCCCCACAAGAGTGAATGGCTACGGGTACAGGCGCATTTCCTTTGCATGATGCCCCGGTCCATGGTACGCTGCGCGGCTGAAGATCCCTTTACTAGAGGCCCGGTTTGACCGGCTGGTTGGGAGTAAGGCGCTTGGTGCATGGTCATCCCGCTCAACGAATGAATACCCGGTGGAGCAACTTGAGCAAATGCGCATAATCGGACTTACGGGCGGCATCGCGTCCGGCAAAAGTTCCGTGTCTAACATGTTCAAAGAGGCCGGCATCCCTGTCATCTGCCTGGACGAGGCGGCGAGAAAAACAGCGGATCCCGGCGGTGCGGCCATCGAGGCAATCCGGGCCGCCTTCGGCGAGGACGTGCTTGACGATCAAGGGGGACTGGACCGGGAAGCCATGGCCGGCATCGTTTTCAAGGACGCCGGCAAACGCCGTTTGCTGGAATCGATCATCCATCCCATCGTGGCGCGTGAAACCGATAGGATGGCGGCTGATTACGCGCGCCAAGGGAACAACATGGTAATCGTGGATGTCCCCTTGCTTTATGAGGTGGGCTGGGACCGTAAATGCGACCTCGTGATCGTGGTGTACGCGTCTAGGGAGACTCAGTCGGCCCGCCTGATGAAACGCGACGGGCTTACCCAAGAGCAGGCTCGGTTAAGATTGGATGCCCAGATGCCCATCGAAGACAAAAGACGTCTCGGTAATTTCGTCATAGACAACTCGGGCTCGCCGGATGAAACTCGGCATCAAGTGCTCTCTCTGTTGGAGAAGCTTCAGGAGACCACCGAGAGTTCGGGTGAATAGCGAGGGTCGGAACGGACCCCGCCGTGCCGGCGGAGCCGAGAGGGCAAACACCCTTAGATCCGGGAATCTCGATCGAGGGTGTTGCTTGTGGGACCGTATTGGCTTACCATTTCTTTGAGCAATCCCTCATTGGGAATTTGCCGTGACGTTCAGGCGGCTCGGCCGATTCCGACAAACCGACCATATCGGCAGGTCTCCGGCGCTTATGGATACCTTAATAGCAGTAGGCATTTGGGTCTTGATTTTCGCAATATGGTACGGCAGAACCTATCCGGAAAAGTTCAAGCACCTCAGCTTTTTTCGGACGATCAGTTTCAACCGCCATGGTGCCGGACGCCCCGCGCGACCCGCCTCCGCGCCGCCTCCCGCTGCTGCGGGGAAGCATTACAAGCAATTGGTCGCGCTTATCGAATCAATCAGTGAAAAGCGTAGGATGCAGGCCTCGGACGCGGCCACCATGGTGGAAGCCGTCAAGGAGTTGATGCAAATAGAGCCTGCAAGCGCTCAGATATGGGAGGCGTTCGTACTTGATTCCCTTGAGACATCCGACATTAGCTGCGACGATTGCAGGGTGGCGGTGGCCAAGACGGTCAAAAGGACCGGTGTAAAGATCCAATGCCCGCAATGCCATAAGTGGTTGGCCCTGAAGAATTCCAAGGTAACCGTTATTGATGCAAGACGGGGCGAGATGGAAGACTGGGAGCGATGACGGAGCGATGAGAAAGGCTTCTTGTCCACTCCGCCCCTCATGGTGAATCAATTCCCCCGCGGTGTCCCACGGCCGGGAACAGCGGCGGTCGTCCAAACCGAATCGTACCGGAACGGGTATTAACCGATCCACGATGACGGGCTTCTATGGGAGAAGGTAACATGAGGTACGTGATCATTATTGTTGTTTCGCTATTGGCGGTAGTCTTCGTGGGAGGTGCGCTGGACATAGGCCGAGCGCCCATCTTCGCCCATTTGGATTCGGCGCTGGGTACCAATGTTCTCATGAACCTCCACTATTCGGTGTTCTATTTTCTCTATGGAGACATCGGGACCGTCGGGGTGAAAATTGAGGATACGGAAAAAGGCGTTCGCGACTTCCAGGAAAAGCCGATCGGAATTGATAACAAAGGCAAGTATAAGCAACTGGACGAAGCCGGCAAGAACTGATTGAAAAAATTCAAAAACCAAGCAAAAGACAGGAAGCCCGGTATGAAGGTTTACGACTGGCAGTCGGTAGAAGAACGGCGTATCAACGCGAATATCACTCGAAAGATGATTTGGGGTGAAAACGTGATGGCGGTCAAGTGGCGATTGGCCCCAAACACCGCCATTCCTGAACATGATCATGTGTCGGAGCAAATGACGATTGTGGAAGAGGGGTCGATCACCCTGCTGTTTCCTGGAGAAGACGCCGTAACCCTTCTCCCGGGGCAAATGCTCATGATTCCCTCCATGAAGCGACACGCGGTCAAGGTGGGTCCGGACGGAAGCTCGGCCATAGATATCTTCTCACCTATCCGGCGCGATTTCATCGAAGGAAAGGACGCGTATCTCGGCGGAACTCAGGACGCATCGGCCACACCGTCCCCAGTGGACGAATCGCAGTTGTCGATCGAAGATGGATATCGAAAAGTGGATGCTTTCTTGCGTTCCGCCGGCATAAAAACCGACCCGGACAGACTGAAGGACTACTCATTGGAAGAATTGGCATGGCTGGCATACGAACGTAAGACCATCAGTATGGGCCAATTACGCGAACTTCTCGGCATTACGAAGGAAGAAGCGAGGGCGCTGATTCGCCGATGGAAACACGGAGACGACCACAGCGAGTACAGTCTCCAGAGGCGTAAAGAGAGGATCGTAATCTTACCGGGCGAGCTGTTGGGCAGACCTAAGTCGTAACACCGGCCGGAAGCGGGACATCAGAGGATATAATGGAAGAAGACAAGGCTGCCAAGATCAAGAATGCCGTACGCAACAATTTCGACGAAAGTCCTACCGCGTACGAGGCCTTCGAGGGTCGCTACGGGTTCTTTAGAGATCTCAACCGCAAGCTGCTTGGGAAGATGGGCATACCGGACGGGGCCGATGTACTTGATATAGGCTGCGGGACGGGTGCGAGCTCATTTCAGATTAGAGACGCGGTCGATGAATCAAGCGTCTGGGGCCTGGACATATCGTCTGCCATGCTGGAGAAGGCTCGATCCAATGCCGACGACCGTAAGGGCATTCATTTTGTCGAAGGGGACGCCTCGCGGTTAGCGGAATTGTTTAATCGGAAATTCGATGCCGTCATTTTCAGCGCATCCATTTTCCTTATCCCGGACTTCCGGATTGCCCTCGATGGTGCCAAAGCCGTGATTAAGCCGCGGGGCAAGGTCGGGCTCACCTTCATGGACGGCGTGTACGATGCCAGGGGACGCAACGCCTTCGTCGTCGCCGACGAGCAGGCAAAGGAAGGGGTAAACGTTAAGAAGCCCGTGGATTTGGCACACTTCCACGCGTATTTCCGAAAACTATTCCCACGGGAGATCACATGGCACGAGGATATGCTGCTTGATTCGGCAATGTTACGGGAATTCTTTTCGGTGCCGGCGATGTCCGCGGGATTGTTTCCCAAGATTAAGTACGAAGAACGTTTACCTAAAATTACCCGCCTTATCGACGGATTCAACCCCGGGGTTTTCTTCAGGTGGGTTTTCATGGTAGGACAAGGGGATTGACCGAACAAACGAGAGACGGATAGCATCCGGAGACGGCATATCGTCCGTATCGCCCGGGTTGAACCCCATTGCGGGTTTCTTGACGATTACCTGCGTCATGGCGTCACGCCCATTTGAGAGCTGATCCCGACTCCGCGAGCGATTCTAACCAGCGCTCCGAATATGATTCGGTGCGGTGTGCCTACAAGTCACCGTTCCCGTTTGGCTTCTTACCTTGGCCCTGAATTCCACAATAAACCTGTACCAGGTGAGCATCAGGTATTCATTGTAGAAGTCGTCGTCATGGAGCGGTCGACCCCACTTGATGGCGAGGGACAAATCGTCAAGCGTCTCCTCGCAGTGAATTCTTCGGTTGTCGGGATGAACCGGTCGAGGGTTGTCCCACCTTCTCATCACCTTACCGTTGACGACCACTTCCACGTAATCAAAGTCCAGGTCCCTCACGCCTGTTTGAATCACTTCAATCAGTTCATCAAGGGATTGGGCTCTGGTCAACCGGTTCTTCATAAAGGAAAGAAACGACCCGAGGAACTTGAAATGTCGGCGGTTTTTGATGGTGGTGAACAACCTGTCAAGGGGATACAACGTCAGCGAAGCAACCGCACCGCCGAAAAGCAGGACGACGATAATCCCGGCCATTGCCCGCAGGAGCGGCGAGTTTACGTCGAGCACCAATATCAGGGTCAAGGAGCATAGCGCCGCACTGAACAAATAGAAAATCCCAAGAGTCAGCGTATGGTTCTTCATTTTTCTTACAAGACGGTGATGCAAGTGATTACCGTCCCCCAGGAATATTGCCTGGCCATTGATCCAACGTCTGAAGATCGACAGCACCACTTCGAAAACGGGGATTCCAAACGGCAGAAAAGGAACCAACACCATAACGGCCGTTCCCAGACGCTGTCCGGGAGAAATTGCGGCGGAGCTCGTGGCGAGCGTGCCCAGCACGAAGCCCAACATCATGCTGCCGCCGTCGCCTAGAAACATTGATGCCGGGGGAAGGTTGAACAATAGGAAACCGAGCAGACTACCGGAAAGAGTGAATCCTATGGCCGCAGTGAACAAATCGCCCTTTGCCAGGCCGATAATGCTGCTGGTCAAGGATGCGAAGAAGCATATACCGGTAGCGAGACCGTCCATTCCGTCTATTAGGTTGATTGCATTGGTCAGGACTATTACGGCGAGGACGAAAAGGAGCGGCCCTGCCCATCCGAAATCAACCAAGCCGAATATGGGAATTGTCGCCCATGCGATGGTATGCCCCCCAAACACCAGTATTAGGGCTCCGACGGTTTGGCCGATAAGCTTCTTCCGCCACCCCAGAGGCTTCCTATCGTCGAGGGATCCGAGGATCAGTACCCACGTAGCGGCAACAAACAGGGAGAGAATTTTCGATCCGGACGGCTGCTCTATCGAAATGAACCCGGTGGCGGAAGAGACAACGAATGCGGCGAACACAACGGCAAACGGCACATAAACCGCTAAACCGCCGAGGAGAGGGGTCGGTTCCGAATGTGTCCGTCTTCCCCCCGGGACCGCCACGAATCCGTGCTTGTATGCCACCCTCCCGGCAAAGGGGGTTGTCGCGCATGTAACCCCAAACCCGAAGACAGCCAGGCACGCGGCAGCCATGACCGATGATTCCACAGTATTCCTCCTTAACTAGAGTTCGGCAAGGAATCCACCGGATTTGCTCCCCGTGGGGTCGAAGTCCCGGTAACCGTCGACTGTTGCGACGTGGTCAATTCCCCTGTACAAGCCGAGTAATCAAGCCGCCCGGTCCCCTGCCGGCTCGGAGCCGTGGCCCCCATGCTTCAGGTCCTCGCCCCTAATTCAACGGACCGCCCCATTCGGCGCTCACTCTCAAGTCATCACTCCGTATTCGGCAATGGCCTGCACGTCCACAAACGACCTAAACCGCCCTATTAGCCTCCGTCTTTCTCTAACGGTAATAATCCGATTGGTTTCCTTGTACACCATTCAGCAAGGGGTTTCCAGTCTTTTTCGCTGGTCCTCGAATAGCCTATCTTGTTCAGCCGGTGTACGAGCAACGATTCTTACGGTTTCTAAACCATCCTCCGCCGCATCCCCAATGACCCGCAATACTCCCTGGGGTACGGCCGGTCCGCCTCCATATTCCTGAACGGATGGTCCCAACTGAATCATGCGGATAGGCGTTCACGGAAATGGGAAACGAATGAACCACTAAGGCGCAAAGGCACAAAGAAATCAAAGGCTCGTAAAAACTTAGCGGCGGACCGGGTTCGTGCTTGAACCGGCCCCCATGCATAGCTATCCATGTCCCTTGGTCCCGGTGACTTTGTGGTTTGATCAGCCGGATGTAACAAACAGCTCGCGGAGAATGGTTAATCATTCGATCCTCGGCTTAACCATACATATGACTTTCAAACCGGCACGTGCTTCATTCAACCGCCCCGGAGTCCCGCAGGAGCCGTTCCACCTGCTTGTGCCCATTCTGCACGGCACCCTTCAGGGCCGTCAGCCCCAGCCGATTCTTTGCCGTCACGTCGGCGCCCTTGTCCAGCAGCATCCGAGTGATCGGGACAAAACCGTTCGATGCCGCGTT
>JAZDOF010000497.1:0-2955 GCA_043799015.1 Pseudomonadota bacterium
GTGAGGAACTCCTCGGTGGTATGAGGGCCGCGGGGCCTGATCGCCTAACCGCGGCCGGACTTGCGGGTATACCGCAGGTGGTGGCCCCCGGCGGCGTGAACCTAACCAATCCCAGGAAATCAAGGTACACTGCCGACCACCTTCAAAGAAGAAAATACGAGTTGGATGAACTCCGCACCTTCTTAAGGGTATCGGATGACGAGATGGTCCGTGTGGCAAAGGGTTTTGCCGATAACCTCAACGGAGCCAAGGGACCTGTCGTATTTCTGTTTCCCAAGAAAGGCTGGTCCGCAGTGGATCCGCCGGAAGGACACATGTTCGACGAAGCCCAGGACGCCATGTTCCTGGAGACACTTAAGGCCGAAGCAGGGTCGGAAGTAGTGATTCGAGAAATCGACGCGAACTTGGAAGAAGAGATATTCGCCGCCGCGGTAGTGGAGGCGTGCCTGGAGGTGTTTCCCAAGCCGGCGTGAGAAGTCGATGCCTGCATCTCCGGGCTGCCGGTACCGGTTCCAACGCCTATAGGTTAAGGAGCGGATGATGATTGTAAAGAACTGGATGCTGCCTCTGACTTACACGATTTCCAGCAACTCTCTCGCTGTGGAGGCCGTGCAGCTCATACGTGAACATAACGTCAAAATGATCGCCGTAGTGGACGACGGCCGACTTCGTGGTGTGGTCCATCGCAGAGACCTGAGCGAGGCGGCTCAATGTGTGAGCGGAAGCGGCGACACCTGTGAAATGAATTACTTCTGCAACAAGCTGAAGGTTAAGGATGTGATGGTGCGGATGCCGCTCACGGTCTCGATGGATGACCGGGTTGAGGACACCCTCAAAAAGGGCAAGGAGATGATGATAAGCACTTTCCCCGTGATGGACGGGGACAAGTTCGTGGGAATCGTCTCCGACCGCGAGATCTTCGTCACTTTGTTCAAGCTTCTTGAGGCCGACAATAGACGTCTCCGGATAACGCTCAGCGACGTAACCCTTGAAAAAGGGACACTATCCAAAATTTTGGCCGTCGTGGATGAATGCGGGGCAACGGCCGGAGCCGTCTTCACCGTTCACGAAAGGAACGGGAAGTATCGCGTGGTCTTGCGGGCCGAAGCCGATGACCCGGAAGCGGTAAGATCGGGACTGGAAGCAAAAGGATACAACATCCTTGAATTCACGTCTTAATGACCAAAGAAACCTTGCGCTATGGTGACGAACCCATTTCCGACCTTTGGGTGTATTGCATTGAACGCAGGCTTCGGCAAACCGTTCTGCTGGTGATACGTTGAGTCATGGCGTATCATTTGCCCCGAAATCACGGAACGCTGCCAAAACGGACCGTGCCGGTTCAACCGGCGCGGTCCGATCCTTCAGATTTATCGCCGCCCGACTTGTCCGGACCCGCCTGCTTGTCGAGCCTCTCGATCTCCACAGGTTGTCCCTCGGTCAAGATGTCCTTTCCTCTGGTGACGACAGGTTCGCCTTTGAGAAGACCTTCGGTAACTTCCACGTAACGACTGTTCCGCGCCCCGATTCTGATGTTCTTTCGTTCCGCCTTCTTTTGAGGGTTCACCACGAACACCGAATTTTCACTTTGTTCAACAATCTGCTCCAGCAACGACGTCACCGGGATGCGCCGGACCCCTTTGATGGAGTCGTAGACAATACCCGCCCGGGCGAACATGCCTTGGAGGAGCTTCATGTCCGTGTTATCAGTATAAACCCTAACCTGAAAAAGCCCGGCATCATTGGCAAGGGGCTGAATATGGGTCAATCGTCCCTTCCACCGTGCGCCCGGATATGAGTCCACGGCCAAGTCGACACTCATTCCCTCCGAAATGACCTTCTTCACATCAAGCTTTCCAATATCCTTGTCGGAGAGAAATGCTTCCAGATAGACCTTCTTGAAGTCGCTGACAAGAAACATCTTGGTCCCTTCGGAAATCCAATCACCCTTTTCAACATACCGCCTGGATATCAGCCCTTCAATGGGAGCTCGAACCAACGTCTTCTTCAAGTCCTCCAGGGCCTTAGCCAGGGCCGCCTTGTCCGCCTCGACCTGTGCCAGTGCGTTCTTGTACGCCGATAGCTTCTGGTCATAGCTGGTGTGGCTGATGGATCCGGTCCTTCTTAGTTCCTCGCCTTTCTGGAGTTCGCTGGTGTTGAATTCAAGAACAGCCTGATTTTTTTGAAGATTGGCGTTGGCGTGATTTGCAGTCTCCTTTATTTTGGTTTCGTCGAATACCAAGAGCAGTTGGTCAAGGAAAACATGTTGTCCGTCGGCTGCTTCAATCGACTTGACCTGCGCCGAGACCTCCGAAGAAACGGTCGTGTTGGCCGTGAAGGTGAGGACCCCTGAAGCCTGGATGGAACGGTCCACATCTCCTTCCTCGACGATTGCGGCAGACACCTTGATGGGCGGAGTTGGAGGGGGCTTGTCCGGAGCTTTGCCGCAACCGAGCATGATGAAGCAGAAAAGCAGAGCGGCCGCGACTCCGGGCCTTCCCCGCCGAACATCCTCGTAGGGACCCTTTCTATTGACTTGGTCTCCGGTCATTTTCCCCTTTCCACTGCCTCCGGTTCATCGAATCTCACGGGTCGCACCTTCCACAACTTCAGTTTCAGATCATCCAAGATGGTATAGATGACCGGTATGAAGACAAGAGTGAACAGGGTGGCGACGGCAAGGCCGCCCACCACCGCCATGGCCAGGCCGTTGTATATTTCCGATCCCGCGCCCTTCTTGAGCGCAAGCGGGACCATACCCAGGACCATGGCTATGGATGTCATGAAGATCGGTCTCATCCTTCGCCGACTCGCAAGGACCAGTGCTTCGTCACGCGGCACTCCCTGTTCCTCGATGAGCTGAACGGCGTATGTTATCAGTAGAATGGCGTTCTTCACCACCAAGCCGACCATCATGATGTATCCCAGCATGGTGAAGGAGTCGAACTTAACGCC
>JAZDOF010000528.1:0-2331 GCA_043799015.1 Pseudomonadota bacterium
AGATCCGCCCTAGTCTGAAGCCCGGACCGAATCGGCAAACGGGGTGGCCGGCGTTAAGCGATCCGCCATGTGCGTCAATGCATTTTCTCACGGCCCGGCTGCCCTGGGACGCCGGCGGTGTTCCGGCGGCTTCGGAACTCCATGTCGGATGGGCCCGACCATGAGTCGTGCCCATCAGCCGGCCTCCGCGGCGGTCCGTCGGTTCATCCCCCCCGTTGCCGTTTCTCCATTGGAAATAAGAGGTAACAACCGTGAAGCTTGGAAAAGTAGTCGTCTATTTTCTGGTGTTCGCCCTGCTGGGGAGTTACGTGTACTTCGGCGAAATACGGCGGAAAGCCGACAAAGAGGCCGGGGAAAAACAGGCCGCTAAGCTTGTGGACTTTACGAAAGACCAAATCGAAGAAATTGAGCTTGACTCCAAAAAACACGGAAAAATCACGTTGAAAAAGATGTCCGGTAACTGGCTTGTGACGGCTCCCATCAAGACCAAGGCGGATGCCCGTGCCTTGGACGGTCTGCTTGCTTCCGCCGCGGAGAGTGCCAGAGAGAAGATCGTCGCCGAGAAGGATGTCAACTGGCCGGAGTACGGGCTTGACAAGCCCCAATTCAGCATTGCGATAAGGGCCCCGCAGAAGGAGGCCAAGCTCTTTTTCGGCGAAAAGAATCCATCCGGCTCCTCTTATTATTTGAGGGTCGGAGACCGCCCCGAACTGCTGATGGTGCAAGACACTCTTCAGAACAGCCTTGACAAGTCGGTTTTTGATCTCAGGGACAAGACCATCGTTGCCATAGCGAATGATGATGTCGCACGCGTGGTGTTCTCGACCGCCGGAAAGGACACGGAATTCAAGAGGGAAGGACCGGGCGCCTGGGTAATGGAGAGGCCGGAACGCATGAAAGTCAAGGCGTCGGTTATTGAGCGGGACATCGGAAGTCTGACCAACCTCAACGCCGTCGAGATAATCGATTCGCCGGAAAAGGAAGGCGACAAATACGGATTTGAAAAACCGGAGTCAACAATCGTGTTGGCAGGTGAGAAACTCGAGCAAGTGCTGGTGGTCGGGAAGCCGGCGGGTGATCCCCCAAAAGAAGGAGAGCCCTCACCTAATAGGTATGCCATGATTAAGGGTCGAGACATGGCGTACGTGATATCGAATCGAGGAATCACGGGACTCACTTTTGACCCTGAGAAGTTGCGGGACAAATCCGTGTTCGCCTTTGAGCCGGGCAATGTCGAAAAGGTCGAGGTCACGCTCGACGGCAAGAAATGGGCCGCATCCAGAGGCAAGGACAACAAGTGGGACATTACCGAACCGGAGAAGAAATCGAACGTCCCCGCATGGTCCGTAACTTCCGTTCTTTGGACGCTTAAGGACCTGGAATGGACCTCCGTCAACAAGAACGCGGCCGCCGATCCGACTGCACACGGACTGGATAAGCCTCGATTGGTCGTGAACCTGAAGGTGGACGGGGCCAAGGAACCTGTCGTGTTTAATTGCGCATGGCAGGATCCCCAGCCGAGCAAACCCGAAGCAGCCGGAACGAGCGGTGCGGAAGGTAAAGCTGAGACTAAGACAGGGCCTTCGGCCCCGCCGCAGGCGAACGGGCCGCAATCGACGCCAGCCTCCGGTGATCCCGCGACGGCATATGCCGTTGTGCGTTCCTCCGGCGAGAGCAAAGACGTCCTGGTTCTCTCCGGCAAATTCATAAAGCGTTTCAAGGATGATCTTGATCGTATGGTCAAGGACGAGATGAAGTAGGTGGAACCGGGTTTCCCCAACCATTTCTTAGGCGTGTTGATACCCGGTTTAATAAATGATTTGGATGATGTAAAGACTAATGGTCTATATTGGTTTAAGTTGACTTATGAATCACCGGGTGTTACACTGAATATGTGGAGAGCGTTACGTTTTGTCGGCAGCGCCCGAATGCCTCGGGCTGAACGGCCTTTCTTATTCGGCTTTGTTTGAAGGATGAAAAGGGGGTCTTACCGACCCCTTATTTGGATAAACCGACAGTTCCAACGCGGGGATCACCGAAATGGACCTAATACTTTTTACGCCGGACCTTCTTGTGAATGTGCCCAAGATCGACGAACAACACAGGGCCCTTATAAAAAAGTTCAACGAGGTTGGGGACGCTGTTTGGGACGGACGCGGACGCGACGAAATCGGAAAGCTCATCGGCTTCATGGTGGATTACGTGCAATTCCATTTCGCCGATGAGGAAGCAACGATGTTGGATTGCGCTTATCCCGGATACTCGGTGCAGAAGAGCGCACATGACGATTTTGTTCGCCGCGTGGGGGAAATAAGGAAGAAGTTCGATGGG
>JAZDOF010000563.1:0-4597 GCA_043799015.1 Pseudomonadota bacterium
GGCCATAAATCAGAGCGGCGCGGTCAAGGACTCTGTCACCGGTTTTCTTGGGCTTTCCGGGAAGATTGCCGCCCATTTCCAGGTAAAGGTCGTTCCCTTCACGAGACCGCTCGCCCACGCCCGCAAACACCGATGTTCCACCGAACTGCTTGGCGATGTTGTTGATGATCTCCATCATGAAGACCGTCTTACCCACGCCCGCGCCGCCGAAAAACCCGATCTTGCCGCCTCTCATGAACGGGGCGATCAAGTCGACGACTTTGATACCGGTCTCCTGGATGGAGATTTGGGTCACCTGCTCATCAAAGGACGGAGCCGAGCGGTGAATCGGCCGATACTCCTTGGCATCGATCGGGCCCATTTGGTCCACCGGCCGACCGACAACGTTTATGATCCTACCAAGCACTTCCTTGCCCACGGGCACGGAGATCGACGCTCCGGTATCTTTTACCGGCATGCCTCGAACCAACCCGTCGGTGGTGTCCATAGCGATGGTACGCACAAGGTTGTCTCCCAAATGCTGAGAGACCTCAACCACCAAGTTATCCGGCTCGTTGTTGATCGCGGGGTTCGAGATGAAGAGCCCGTTGAAAATCTCGGGTAGCTGACCCGGGGGAAACTCCACGTCGACTACCGGGCCGATAACCTGAACGACTTTTCCTAGTGCCATCTTAGGATATCCTCCTGAAACCGTCCTCAGAGCGGTTTTCTTATGATCATCATGCTCGTGCGCTATCGGCGGTTACCCTTGCAGGGCTTCCGCACCGCCGACTATTTCCATCAACTCCTTGGTGATGGCCTCCTGACGTAAACGATTCAGCTTTAGGGTGAGCTTGTGAATCATTTCCTCCGCGTTCGTCGTGGCCGCTTCCATGGCGGTCATACGAGCACCGAGTTCGCTCGCCACGGAGTCCAGTATCCCCGTGAACACCTGGACAACGATGTACATGGGAAGTATTCCCTTGAGCAATTCCTCTTCCGACGGCTCATAGAGGTATTCTTCCTTGCGCTGAACGGGCTCTTCGGGGCTTACGGGAAGCAGTTTCCGTAGGGTCAGGGTCTGCGATGCCGCGGTACGGAACCTGTTGTAAAGGATGTAGACCTCATCGTACCCGCCGGTGAGAAACGCGTCCGTGGCGGCCGCTCCCACGTCTCTTGCGAGTCCGTACTCTACCTTATTCATTACGTTGATAAACCTAGCGGGCATTTCGACTTGTCGGCGGCGGAAGTAGTCGTGACCCTTTCGCCCCACGCAAATCACGCCCAGTTCCACTCCCTGCGCCTTCTTCTCCCGCTGAAGAGCCTCGGCGCGTCGGCAAAGGCCGGCGTTAAAGCTCCCACACAGGCCTCTGTCCGCGGTGATAAGCACAAGGAGGGCTTTTTTTCCGTTTCGAGACTCCAGCAATTGATGAGCGCTGGGACTCACCCGCGCGGCGAGGGAGCCGATAACTTCTCTCATTTTGTCCGAGTAAGGCCGCGCCGCCGTGACGGCTTCTTCTGCACGCCGCAGCTTAGCCGCCGACACCATTTTCATGGCGTTGGTTATTTTCTGGGTGTTCTTGACGCTCGCAATGCGCTTACGAAGATCCTTGAGGCTTGCCATTATGACCTCTACGAATTGATGCTGATTCCTTTAACAACCTTTTCGGCCTGCGGCCGGCTCTCTTGACTAAACGATGGAGAGCTCGGGCGGATTAAATACACCTTTGAAGTCATTGAGGATCTTTTCCATCTTCGACTCGAGGTCCGGGGTGATGATCTTCTTATCCTTTATCTCCGCAAGCACTTCCGGATATTTACTCTCTATGTAATTGACGTACTGCTTATCGTACTCGGTCAGTGCCCTAATATCGTATTCATCGACAAATCCCTTGGTAGCCGCAAAGATGACGGCAACCTGCTTCTCAACGGGCATGGGCTGGTACTGGGCTTGCTTGAGCATTTCCACCAGACGCGTGCCTCTGGCCAACTGAGCCTGGGTGACCTTGTCGAGATCCGAACCGAACTGGGCAAATGCCTCCAGTTCGCGGAACTGTGCCAGGTCAAGCCGCAACGAGCCCGCAACCTGCTTCATGGCCTTGATCTGAGCATTGCCGCCGACTCGAGAGACGCTCAGACCGACGTTAACCGCGGGGCGAACACCGGAGTAGAATAAGTCCGTCGAGAGATAAATCTGGCCGTCCGTGATGGAAATCACGTTGGTCGGAATGTATGCCGAAACGTCGCCCGCTTGGGTTTCAATAATGGGAAGAGCCGTCATGCTGCCGCCGCCGTGGGTCTCGCCCAACTTGGCCGCACGTTCCAACAGTCGAGAGTGGAGATAGAACACGTCGCCGGGGAAGGCTTCACGGCCGGGGGGTCGTCTGAGCAGGAGCGAGAGCTGCCTGTATGCGGTAGACTGCTTGCTCAGGTCATCGTAAATGATTAGGGCGTGCTGAGCATTGTCACGGTAGTATTCGCCCATGGTAGCACCGGAGTACGGGGCGATGAACTGCATGGGTGCAGGATCGGACGCGGTAGCCGCCACCACCGTGGTGTATTCCATGGCACCGAAGCGCTCCAAGGTCGCGACGACCTGAGCCACGGAAGACCTTTTCTGGCCTACGGCCACGTAGATGCAGACCACGTCGGTATTCTTCTGATTGATGATGGTGTCGAGCGCGATGGCCGTCTTGCCGGTTTGACGGTCGCCGATGATCAGCTCTCGCTGCCCGCGGCCGATGGGGATCATCGAGTCGATGGCCTTGAGGCCCGTCTGGAGGGGTTCCTTCACCGGCTCACGTTGAATGATTCCCGGGGCCACTATTTCGACCACGCGGAACTCGGAGGTATCAATCGGTCCTTTGCCGTCGATCGGCTGCCCGATGGAGTTGACGACCCGGCCCAGCATGGACTTCCCGACCGGCACCTGCACGATGCGGTTGGTGCGTTTTACGGTGTCGCCCTCTTTGATGTGAACGTCTTCACCAAGGATCGCCGCGCCAACATTGTCCGCTTCCAGGTTCAGCACCATGCCCATGATCCCGTGTGGGAACTCGAGCAACTCACCGGCCATCGCGTTCTGAAGTCCGTGTAGTCTTGCAATACCGTCGCCGACGCTGATAACCGTTCCGGTTTCGCTTACTTCGACTTTCTTGTCATAGCCCTGAATCTGCTGCTTTATAATCTCGCTGATCTCTTCGGCTTTTATTTGCATGTCCCTATCCCTTCAGGCTTTCCTTAAGCTGGTTGAGCTGGGTACGAATCGTCCCGTCAAATACCATGTCTCCCACTTTTGCGACTATGCCTCCGATAAGCGACGGCTCCACCTTCGTGGTTACGATCACCTGTTTTCCGCTCTGTATGGACAGCGAGTCGGTGATCCGGGTGAGTTCCTCGTCGCCCAGGGGGACGGCACTTGTCACTTCCCCCCTCGTAATCCCTCGGATCTCGTCAACTTCCGCCATGTAGGCCCTCTCGATGCTGGTCAGAAGGCCGATCCTCTTCCTATCAATCAAGACATGGACGAAATTCGAGACCATGGGATCCAAGCCCATCTTGCCCATTATCTCGCTTGATACGCGCTTCTTCTCTTCCTTGGGAAACACGGGATTTACGAGGATCTCTCGAAAGTCCCCGGATATTTCCATCAGTTCACGAATGGACGATAGGTCCCGGCCGTACTGTTCCAGGGCGTCTTTTTCTTGCCCGATGTCGACCAGCGCTCGTGCGTAACGTTTTGCCAGAGCAGTATCTATCACTTCATACCCCCAACTTTGGCAAGGTAATCCTCAACGATTCTTTTCTGGTCCTCAGAATCGATTTGCTCACGGATCAGCGCTTCGGCCATTTGGACGGCCAAATCCACCGCCTCCGCCCTCAGCGCCGCTTTCGCCTTTCGCACTTCCTGCTCGGCCGCCAACTTGGCCGCCTCTATCATGCTCGCGGCCATGCGATCGGCATTGGCCACCACCTTCTCGCTTTCGGTCTCCGCGCTTTTCTTGAGTTCGTCCCGCATGCGGTTAAGCTCGTCGCCCATGGAGATCATCTTACTTTCGTATTCTTTGATCAGGCGTTCGGCTTCTTCGCTCTTACGCTTTGCGTCTTCCAGTTCGGCCTGGATCTGAAGCTTCCGGTCGGAGAAAAACGACGTAAGGGGCTTCTTCACGAAGTAGACGAGAGCGGCTATGAGAAGGATCGCGTTGACGACGCGGGCGACCAACAGCGTGGTCGTCCATATGCTCGGTGCGTCGCCGTGTCCTCCCGACGCGGCCCATGCGGTTGCCGCGACGTTGAGCGCCACGAATATACCCGTTAGTAGAGCAAGTTTTGCATGCCTCATCAGACCGCCCTCCCCAGCACCTTGGAGGAAATGGATTTTGCAAGCGGGGCCATTTGGTCTTTCAAGGTTTGTCTCACCGCCACCGATTCCGCCTCAATGGAGGCTTTCATGTCCTCAACGATCCGGCCGGCTTCGGCCCTTGCCTTATCGAGGACGTCGGCCTCTTTCTTCTTGGCTTCGGCTAGGAGGGCGGCTTTTTCTTGGGCCGCCGTTTGTTTGGCCTTCCCGAGCTCTGCGGCGTGTCGGGCCTCATGGTCCTGAACCTGCCTTTCGAGC
>JAZDOF010000596.1:0-2404 GCA_043799015.1 Pseudomonadota bacterium
TCCGCGATCCCGGAGCAAAGCGATCGCCTTGTCCACCGCGCCCGCTTCATGCAGTCCTCGTTCGGAATAATAGCGGTCGTACGTGACCCCAAAGGACGCGAGGTCGTCCTTTATGCCGGCAAGTATCCTTTCGCATGCAAATCGTGAGCAAATGGAAACGGCTTCTTCTTCCGAAAAATCCTTCAGGTCGTCGGATCGGCCGGCTTCGATAAGCTCCCCGGCTAAGTCCTTTATGTAATCCCCCATATAATGGTTTTCAGGGAATTCAATCGCTTCGCCCACGAGCTCGCGAAGGCGGTAGAACACGGATCGGCCCAAAATCTTCATCTGGTTGCCGGCGTCGTTTAGGTAGTACTCCGTGTCTACGTGGTATCCTCCCGCTCGGAGAAGCCTTGCAAGCGTATCCCCAACCGCGGCGCCCCGGCCGTGCCCCACATGAAGCGGTCCGGTGGGATTGGCGCTGACGAATTCAAGGAGTATCTTGGGTGCCCCGGGCTTATCGACCAGTCCGTACCGACTCTTCCGGCAATGGATCTCCCGGAGCTCATCAAGCCATACCTCGGGCGCGAGATGGAAGTTGATGAATCCGGGGCCCGCTATCTCGAGTCTTTCCACAAAGCCCGTTTCTTGGGGAATATTGGACTTTATCGTTTCGGCAAGTTCCCTGGGCTTGCGGCGGATCTTTCCCGCAAGCACCATCGCCACGTTGGAGGCGTAGTCGCCGAATTTCGGGTCCTTGCTCCGAGTTACCTCGATGGCCTCGGGGGGGCCGCCGGGAAAGTCAAGGAGGTTGAGCTCGGCGGCTTTGATCAGGGAGTTGCGTATCAGTGCTCTTATTCGGTCCTTCATGGTTCCTGCGCTATTCATGGTGATGTTGACCGGAACGGTATCCCTCGACGGCTTAGGAAACGCTCTTCTTCTCAGGGACATCTTCAGGTTCGGAAGACTTGGGCTTGAGGGTTACGTCCCGGGTGTACTCGGGACACTTGGTGGTTGTGGCTCCATCCATCGAGAATTTCTTGTTGCAGGTTTGTCGCCACGCGCACATAACGCAGATCGTTCGTTCGCCTTCCATAATCACCGCTCCTGTATACTCGGCTTCTTACCGCTAAATTGACTTATCAAGTTAGATCATTATGGTCAAGCCATTTGAGGTTGCTTGAGGTTACGACTCGGTTTCCCAGGGTATTTTGAGCAATACGCTCTTACGGGAACCATGGGCCCGTTTGGCGGCCGGCGGGGGTCGAAGGATCGGCGCGTGCAACGACAATTCGCGCTGGACCCCGTGTAAGCTTTCTGCTAAAAAAACCACCAAGAAGGGGTATCTCATGCAATTGGTGGATCCTGAAAAATTACGCCTGCATCCAGGACAATGTGTGCAGGGGATCTTCATCGAAGGACCGGAATCGCGGCGGGAAGTCGGGTTCTTCATGCGATCCGAATTCGGCACGTTAAGGTCCAACGGAGGGCCGGCCATCGAGCAGCGGGCGGGTCTTGTTCGCTTCAACGACGTGGTGCTGGTGGTGACTCTGGTGAAGGTCCGGTCCGAGCCGGGAGAGGTATTCGACATCTGGTGGAATTTCCATTCGCAGACGGTACAGGCCCACGCTCGACTGATGGCGGAACAAGAGAGACTGGTATGTCATTTCTACGCCGAGCGAGGCAAGGTCTTTTCAGTGGAAACCGTTAACGGCTTCAAGAGGTTCTTCGGGTCCTTACAAGCCTTGGGGGCCAAGACCAGACCCTGGTCGGAGGTGGAATTCGACCGGGCGGTCCGTGGATTTTGCGCACAAACCTATCCGAAGGACAAGCTGTGGGAGGTTATTGGGCAGGGTGAGGACGCCAAGAAGCCCGATCAGGCAGCGGATATCGGCATGGAGGACTATCCTGGAGAAATCCCACGGGAACTGCATCCATATTACGTGTACTCCGATTCGCAAGGCCATTGCATTAAGGTTGTACCGTCGCTCTTTGAGGACGAAGCCAAGCAAGGCAATGTGGATGAATACCTGATGCCGGCCCCCGTTAAGACCGTCATGCGCTGCGGGGTTAGATGGATAGGAGGCTATCCCGTGGCCCCGATCCCGTTCATCCCGGGCCACGGATTGGCTGTTCCCCCGGAGGACACGGAGTTGTGATCCCATAGCCGACCGGCTTATTTTCGACGACTCACCTAAACATACAAACGCAGCCGAGGGGCAGTGCATCCCCGGGGATCAGGGCACTTTGAAAGCTCTTGGATTCTACTTACCTTTCCTGGAAAGCTCTTCCAGTTCCCTTAACCGCGCTTGGCATTGTAAGCGCTCTTTATACAGCGCATCTACCTGGACGGCTTGCTCTTTCGTTAAGTTGTCCAGTGATTCGAGCCGCGCTATACGCTCCGAAATCCCTTGGCACTCGAGCC
>JAZDOF010000598.1:0-4259 GCA_043799015.1 Pseudomonadota bacterium
TCACACAGCGATACCGTCTGCCCCTGCCCACGAGAGATATCAGAATTCGCCCGAGTCCCATCGTACACTCCATGAATCATGACATGTTCACGAACCGCGCCCGTCTCACTGGGCCTTATCCAAGAGCGGAGACATCCACCGGCGGGGCGGCGCTACCTGAGAGCGCGTTTTACGAAGTTAAAGCCCCATCTCAGCGGGGCGGTCACTTTCCATGACCAAGTATTCAGAATCGCGTCCAACTGCCTCCTGGAAATCGATCCGGTCGGTCCTCGCTCTACCAATTCCATGGCATAGATCAGATCAGGATTATTGGGGTCTTCAAACATTGCGGCAGCGGCCGCAGGATCGCATTCAGCCGCCGTTCTTCGGAGCTGAAGGAAAGAGAGTAGCGGGAAATTCATCGACGGATTCTCCAGGATGACCTGGTGGGCCTCGTGGGCGCTCAGACGGGGATCCTTACGGGATAGTGCCTCAGACAGGTGCCATTCCAGAACAAAGTGTTCTTCCACTCGCAGGCGGAGTGGACGTTCATCGATGGTGTTGCTTGCATGCACACGGTATGACGTCAGGGGTTCGTCAATCGTCGCCAATCCGCCACGTGCCGCTAAGGACAGGAACATAAACCAGTCGTGACAGTATCGAAGTGGAAGAAATCCACCCAGTTCAAGAATTACGGCCTTCTTGGCGAATAGTGTGGACGTGCTCATGAGAGAGTTGTTTTCCAATAACGCACGAAAAAATGATCCGTATTCCTCGGGTTGGGCCTTGATCCGTTCGTAATGCTTCCACCTGAAATTATGCGCAGGCAACGGCGTTCCGGCGTTCGACACGAACAGGATCCTATCCGCGGTGGCCTCCAATTCCGGGCGTGCCGCATGCATGCCGAGGTGACGTTCCAGCTTTGTGGGATGAAACATATCGTCGGAGTTCAGGATAGCCATCCATTCCGCCCGGGCCATCGAAGCCCCTCGGTTGATGGCCGCGTGCGCGCCTCGGTTTTCCTGTCTAACCAGAGTTATGCGAGGGTCCGCAATGGAAGCGACCGCATCTGCCGTACCGTCCCTGGAGCCGTCGTCCACCACGACAATCTCCAGGTCTTCCACAGTTGAATTCAGCACCGAGTTCACGGCCGCACCGACGTAAGCCTCGTGGTTGTACGCCGGGATCACCACACTGACCAGCGGTCGGCACGATGACTTCACCGATCGTTTGTCGCATGCATCCCGCACCGTCCCTTCGGACGTTCCACCACTTACTTCGATGGGTTGCTCCGAGGCACCCGCTGATCCGACGTCGCTCGTGTGGACGGGTGGCAGTCCCGGGTTCGATAGGTCCGAGGCACGGCCTTGCACCCATTCCTGCAGCCCCCTGTAAGGCCTTGCCAGGAGTTCGGAAAATGTCCTTCCCAACATTATGTATACTAGTACGTCCGGCGGCCATTTGCCGAGCGCCATCCGCGGGGAGAGTCGCAACGCGTGCAAGAAGGAAACGGCGGCAAGGGATCGATGGTCGAAGCCTTTCGCGTAACCCGCCAGTTTGTAATAGCCGCGGGCCAAGGGTTCACGCGGAACATTGCCGATTCTCGGCAGGTTGGTTGCCAGAACCTTTTCCGCGGCCGCCAAGACCTTCTGAAACTGCGAACCCGTTATCGAATTCGGATGTAGTCGGTAAAGATACAGATCTTCGTGCAACGGCATGAACTTGAAACGAGTCAGACCACGGAGCCAAAAATCCCAATCTTCACACCTGTAGCTGTCCTCCGAATAGCCGCCCAGTTCTTCGTGAACCTTTCGGCGGTATAGAAAACACGCGCCGACGCAATTCCACGCGACCAGGTTTTCCGCATGGGCCACTGCACAGTACTTTGTGAAACGACCTTCCGCATCGATGTACGTGTGATCGGAGTACACGACGTCCACGTCCGGATTCGCCTCGAGAACGCCGGCCAGGCGGTTAATGGCCTCGGGCCGATATTGGTTGTCGTCCGAAGTCCAAGTCAACAGCTCACCCATGGCGTGAGAAAAACCCTCGTTGAGTGAAGCCGGCAGTTTACGATTGGCATCGTTTCGTATCGATCGGATACGCGAATCGCGAGCGACGTAATCACGTATTATCTCAGGTGTTTCGTCCGTCGAGGCGTCATCGACTACTATCAGTTCCCAGTTCCGGTAGACTTGGTCGATGCAGCTTTGCAGGGACCGACTGAGATATGCGGCCCCATTGTACGTAGGCAGTACTATGGAAACCGGTCTTTCCGCCTTTGTCCCCAACGACGATCCACCGGTCATAGTCGGACCCCCGTCCAGGCCAGGAAAAACCCATCGGCGGCGGTCCCCTTGCGAAGCGGGATGAACCGGGATTTGACATCAGTACAGTAATCGCCCAGCCATTGTTCCAATTCGACCCGTCCAAACCAGGTTTCCCAAGCCTCGGTCCGCATAGTGTCTCGGAAGTCGGCATTCTTGTCGATTATCACGATGCGTCCGCCCGGTTTAATAATTCGACACAGTTCTCCTACCGCCGTCCTAGGGTTAAGAGCGTGCTCCAATGCTTCAATGCAGTAAACCGCGTCGAACAGGGCGTCTTGGAACGGTATATCCGTCAACGTGCCTTGGGTCGTCCTGATCCCGGGCGGGACCCTTTCCAGCATGGCATCCGATATGTCCAGCCCGAAGAACTCGGCTCCGGGAAAACGTTCCCGCAACGTTCCCGCAAAACGGCCTTTACCGCAACCGGCGTCGAGTACTCGCCTGCCGCTCAGGTCCTCCAGAGAATCGAAAAGTGCTTGGAGTCGGCCGTCATCGGGATCGACGGTGTTGGGGTACACGGCATCCTGCGCAGGATCAAACGCTGTGCGCACATGTAGGCAAAAAGCGTCCAGGAAAAATTTCACCGTCCAACTAATTTCCCGGCGAGGCAAATAGTTCGCGCCCGGACCGAAACTGCCGAAGAAGCCTCCGGACCGGTTCCGGTGATCGCACAGGTAATCCAGAGCCCGCACGGCGTGGGATAAACGCCCCAGACGGTACCAAACCACGGCGAATTGAGCTGTTCCGGGGGAACAAACCCAGTCTACCGAGTTATAGGCAGGAATGCCGCCATCGGGCCTTTGGCGGGATTCCACATGGTCCATGGCCGCGGCCGCGAGGTCGTGACGCCCTAAGTCCAGCAAACCCTCAATTACGTAAGCGTGAAAATGAGACAAGGTATCGAATTCGGTGAGCGACGGATCCGAGAGATGGTAGGATAGCGCACGTTCCGACGCGGCCGCATACCGCTGTTCATCAAGTATCAGTCCTGCGTCTCGAAGCGGTTGAATAGAATAGATGTGGATCTTCTCCGGGATGGATCGTCCGTCGGGCAACACCCACGCGCGCTTATCCGGCGTAACCAGCCTTCCGGAAGGCTCCATGCGGCCCAGCATCCATTCGCACCCCCGACGTACGGCTGGTTCACATTCGGGCATCCGAGTCATTACCGCCACCAGCCCTTTCAGCACTTGACCGGTGTCGAAAACGTACGGGGCTTTTCCGCCGGCATCCGACCAAGAGCCGTCGGGGTTCTGTATGGACAGCAGCCAGGAGGCGAATTCCAGGGCGAGGTCGTGTTCACCGCATTCCAGTAAGGTTGGAATGAAATACCCCGTTACTTCCGGGTAAGCCGTCCTCGCTTGATCATGGAAGGCAACAACCCCCTTGCCTGTCACACGGTTGGTCCTCACCCATTTCAGGGCCGACTTGAAAGCCTTGTAGCGTTTGCCGTCCGGGCCGGGCCGGAGCATGCGCCGCAACCTATTCAAGAGACGCATGGGAAATCCTTGTCGGGAAATAGCCCTAAATGCGGGTCGCTGCACCGGACGAGCATGCACAAAAAGAACAGCCCGATAACATTGCCGAATCTCGCCGCCATGGCGATACTAGCCCCATACCGGCACACTGTCAACACCCCCTGTTCGGCCGACCATCGGACACGCTCGACTCCGAAGCCGGTTGGAGCATCATTACGCGAAAGGATTCGTACGTTGACGAGGTCTTAGGGAGTACTTCTCCGGCTTGGTTTGTTGGGTCGCTTTGAGTGATGCCATGGAGGCATCGGCCTATATTCCGTTCGAGGCCAAGAGTCGGCCCAACTTTCGCCATGGGTTGCAGAGACCGTCTCTTTAGCCTCGGGCTTACAGTGGTGTGAATTAAAACAACATATCGTTTATGGTATTAGGGGTAACCATTCACTCTTGTGGGGCAGGCTTTCCAGCCTGCCGA
>JAZDOF010000651.1:0-3918 GCA_043799015.1 Pseudomonadota bacterium
GTGACTATCCCGAAGACTCCGATCCTCCACCCCGCGGACCGCAATGCTCCGAAGAGTTGGGACCATCGGGCCGGTCCGCTTGGGATGAGTCCCAGTAGAATGTGAAAGAACCAGCTTACCTGCGGCTGAAAAAGCCCGTCATATATCTGGAGATGGAGCACCGTACCCAGAAGAGCCAACAAGAGAGGCAGAGGAGGGATTACGGCTCCCGCGTGCGACTGTTCGGACGCTGCCGCGACCAAACGGAACAGAAGGATCGCCAAAGAACCGTAGTATATGATTACGAACGGGATCCCGAGATCCGCGAGGAAAGTAAAGAAAGTGCTCTCCGAGGTGCGCAACTCCGCGGTCCATTTCGCGAACTGTTCCTTGGTCAAGCCCGGCCAGTGAGTCTCATATCCTTCCAAGTACGGTTCTCTGGGAGCCCAAAGTCCTATCCCCAGTAATGGGTTCATGGCCGCTATGTGACGTGAGAAGTATATGTTCTCGGCGCGGTAATCCACCGATATATGGCCCTTGCTGACTTTTTCGGTATGATGAGCGATGTGGTTCGCACCGCAAACCGCGGTTAGAAATAGAAGCACACTCAGAGCAATAAGGCCTTTTCGCGTCCATTTGTGTAGACAGAAGGCCGCCGGTAGAACGGCTACCGGTACAAGGGCCACGGTTTGAATCTTATCCATTACCGCGCATAGCAGAAGAACAACGTAGCTGAGCACCAGCAACGCGATCCCTATGGCCGACTTCGAGGCACGGCCGGACGCGACCAGAGTAAGAGGCGCAAAAGAAAGGAGCAGGAATCGGTCGGCGAAGGGGTGCCAGTGGTGGTCCACCAGGGAGTCTATTCGGCCTCTAAGGACCACACCCAATGCCGCCAGGACGATAAGCACGGCCAGTATTCCCACGCAGAACCAAAGGAAAAAATACCGTTCGGCCGGGGAATCCAGGAGTAACCTGGCGCACCAGTAACCGCCCAGTGCGGATGCCGCCACCACGAATCCTCTGATGAGGCAAAGATCCGGCGTGGCGCTCATGGCCGCGGACGCGAAGATCAATATGGTGAGGACCAATGATATGACTACATCCGGGGACTTCAGCCGCAGCCGGTTCCTCCCTTCCGCTGGAAGGGCGAGAAGCAGGGCGCCGGCGCACAACAGGGCCGAGAAGTCGTTGGCCCGTTGATACGGCAGCAGGCTCAAGTCGGGGGCCTTGAATGCCGTCTGGAGACATGTCAGCAGGAAAAAGGCGAACGCTGCGGACTTCATGAACGAGGTCCGAGCCTCTGATGTACCAACGCCGGGGTCCGCAACGGTGTGGGGTGCGTTCACTGCCCAATCAGCCTTTGATCAAATCCGTGTACGCTTCGGCGACATACGCGGCGGGGCCCATACGTTTGACGCACCGATCTTCAATCCATATGACGCGATCGCACAGAAATACAACATCGTTCATGGAATGGGATACATAGACCATGGTAACACCTTGCTTCTTAAACGACATCATCTTATCCATACACTTCTTCTGAAAACCGAGGTCCCCCACCGCGAGTATTTCATCAATGAGAAGGATTTTAGGATCCAAGTGTACCACCACGGAGAAAGCCAAGCGTGCCAACTGACCTGTGGAGTAGGTTCGAATGGGCTGATCGATAAGCTCGGAGAACTCGACAATCGAATCCTGATGGCGCCGCACTTCTTTCCTGGATAAACCGAGCAGCACCCCGTTCAGCTCTATGTTTTCACGACCTGTGAGTTCCGAATGGAACCCGGCACCCAACTCCAACAGCGGAGACACGCGGTCGGAAACATGTACCACGCCGGCGGAGGGTCTGATCACCCCGGCTATCAGGCCCAGGGTGGTGCTCTTTCCGGCCCCGTTTCTACCTATTATGCCGAACGTTTCGCCACGGCTCACGGAAAAAGACACGTTTTCCAGTATTTGCCTCCGAGTTGTGTTGAGCGAACGCAGTGCCCCGGGGAGATGGAAAACGAAATTCTTAATCCCGCCCGTAAGATGATGGTACAGGGGATAGCTCTTGCTCACGTTGTCGAAGACTATGGGGGTATCGGTCACAGTACCTCGGCAAAGCGCCACCGGAGCTTCCAATACGCGGCGTAACCCATGACCAGTACGAGAGCTGCGCACAAACCGGCCGCAAGGAATTGATCGACCTTGAAAGTCCCTTCCAGTAATAGCGTTCGCCAGCCGGTGAAAAGAGCGGCCAACGGATTGAGGAGCAGTAGGGAGCGGTAATGGGCGGGCACCATATCGGCTGGAAAAAGGATCGGCGTGAAATAGAACAACAGCATGATCGCCGTGTTTGTTAACCGTTCGAGATCACGAAAAAAAAGGTTCACCGAGGCGACGAACAGAGAGGCGCCGAAGGTAAACACGAGTTGGACCGTCATCAAGGCAGGGACCCCGTAAATCCAAGACGGGTCGGGGAATTTACCGATAGAAAGTAAGAAGACGACAATGACGGGTAACGACAGCAAGAAGTGGATCATGTCCTGCACGACGATCGCCAGGACTATCACAGCCTTGGGGAAGTTGGTCTTCTTCACGATGGAGGCATTCCCGAGAAACATCATGGGGGCCGCGTTCAATGAATTGGAAAACCACTGCCAAGGAAACAACCCACAGATGAGGAATACGTGGTAATTTTCCATTTGTACCCTCATCACGACCCGGAAAGCGATGTAGAAAACCATTGCACAAAGGAGCGGGTTCAGTACAGACCACAGGTAACCGAGGACGCTGCTCTTGTACCGTATCTTCATTTCCTTCCGTGCTAGGACCAACGTCAGGTCCCAGAGGTAACTCATGTGATCTATAAAGGAAGTCCGTTCACGCATTGAGGCTTTCTTGAGTGTGGGTTCACGGGATTCGGGCAACCGAATCTAGCACATAAGGCCATGAGCGGCAATGGGGCCGGCCGCCGCTGCCGGGGCCTATCAACACAGGCTCAGGTAGAGACCGCGGAGCACGTCGATTCCCTTGGAGAATTCGAACTTGTCCTCGAAGGCTCGCCTGCCGCCTTGCGCCAAAGCAGCCCTCAAACCCGCGTTATGTTTCAAGCTCAATACCGCTTCGGCGATCAGGTCGGGCCTTCCCGGCGGGATCAGGATACCCGACACCCCGTCTTCGATCATGTCGGGAATACCGCCGACCGGAGAGGAAATCACCGGCACTCCGGCCCTGAGTGCCTCTATTATGGATATGGGCATGCCTTCCTGGTACGAGGGAAGCGCAAATGCGCCGGCGAGACCGAGAAGGCCGGGCACCCGTGCTCGTTCCACCTCCCCGAGGACCCGGACCCATCGGTCGAGCTTCTCCGTCTTGATGATGCTCTTTATCTGTGCCATTTCGCCCGGTTCTTCCTCACCGCCTGCCAGGACGAAGCAAACCCCACTGTCCCTGGAGGCTGCGATTGGGACCGCCTTGAGAATATCGAAGACACCTTTGCGAAATCCCACCGAGCCGACCATCAGTGTCACGAAGTCCTCGGGACCGAGGCCGAGATCTCGCCGCTCCGCTTCCACGAGTGACGAATCATCGAGGGACGAATCGTGAACGAAATTCCGCACCACGGTTACTTCGGTCCCTGTCCCCAGCCTTCGTATTTCTTCGGCCCAACGGGAGTAAAGGACCACTATCCGGTTCGCCGAGGCCAGGCCCGCTTCAATTAATGACTTACGCATTGGAGAAACGTCCGCGTAGAAGGAGTCCCAATCGGTGCCGTGCAGATGAAAAAGGACCTTCGTAAGGCAGAGACGAGCGATGAGAGCATAGACCGCATTGCGAAAGAAAGCCGAGCCTGCCGCATGAATATGAACCAGAGCGTACCTTCGCCGTAACAAATGGTAACCAAACAGCAAGAACCAGTAGACTCGAAAACAAATGCGCGGAATTCGAGCT
>JAZDOF010000666.1:0-3866 GCA_043799015.1 Pseudomonadota bacterium
GTGGTTGTGTTTCCGCATTCCATCGCCAAGGGCAAAATCCTCATCCCACCATGGATGAAGAAGTAGATTAACGTCAAGGGATGACGCCGGTCTCCGGGACCGGCGCGTCTCCGTATCCCTCAAAGACAAGGCTTACCGGCCTCAAGTTCTCAATCTCAATATTGTTGAGTCGGATTTCACCGGCCCTTCTCCATGCGCATCGGAATTCGCGTGGTCAGGCCCGCCGGCGGGCGTCTGCGTAATTCATGCAACACACTGCCTAATTGACAAAGGTCGGCCCTGGGACGGGCTTACAGGCCGGTAACCCGGACCCTCTCGCGAATCCAAACGCCTACAGGCACCCATACCGAGGCTCGGACATGGAAATCATAATCTACGGTATCATCAACAGCGTCTCGTTGGCCTTGATGGCCCTCGGATTCACCTTGGTCTACGGGGTGAGCCGGCTGCCGAACTTTGCTCATGGCGCGTTCTACATTCTCACGGGATACATGGCATGGCTCCTCATGAACCGATGCGGGCTGAATTATCCGCTTGCCGTGGTTCTTTCATTGGGGGCTACAGCGATAATGGGCGCGGCCATGTACCATTTCATTTTGGTTCGAGTCCGTGGAATGCCCATATCGGAAATCATCGCCTCCTACGCTATCGGTTTGGCTATTCTTGAGGGATTGCGCTGGGGCGGACTCAAGGGAGGTACCTTCATCCTACCGCCTTTCATCATGGGAAGTACGGAACTGATGGGAGTTTCGGTAGATTATCAAAGACTTATAGTCGTAGTGGCCGGAATGGCTATGGTGGGCCTCCTGTGGCTCTTCGTGAACTCCACCAAGATCGGTTTGGCTTTGAAGGGCATGGCTCAAGATGAGCGGGCGGCCCTGACTCTGGGAATCGATTCCGACTCAATGGCGGTCGTCGCCATGGCGTTGGGTTCCGCTTTGGCCGGTGCTGCCGCCCTGGTGCTCCTTCCCTTGGGAAACATCGTGGTGGAAGCCGGCTACCATGTCCTGATAATGGCGGTTGCAGTCTGCATCGTGGGAGGTTTGGGGAGCTGGACCGGGGCTATCCTGGCCTCTTTCCTCATAGGATTTGCCCAAATCCTTACGGTTGTTTACCTGGGGGCCCACTTCCAGGTGGTGGTAGCGTTGCTGGCCATTATCGTCACCCTGATCTGGCGGCCAAGCGGCTTGTTTGGTTGGCAGAAGGAACTTGAAGAAAGGGTCTGAGCATGTCCGCCGACAACAAGAACAGAAGAAAAGAGAGAATAGACCGGGGAATTAAGGTACGCACCGATGGAGTTTACGCCGTATCCTCCTGGCTGGAGATGGGCTATCTCCTGCTTCCTCGCATGACTTTCATAGTAGGCCTTCTGGCCCTGCCGCTGGTTTTATCGTATTTGCCTTACTGGCAACGTGTCGTTTCCATTGTATGCATCTACGCCCTGCTTGCCATCAGCTTCGATTTCCTGGCCAACTACGTTGGATTGGTGTCCCTGGGCGGCGGATTCTACGTCGGCGTCGGGGCATACATCGCCGCGCTCTGCAATACCAAACTGGGCTTGTCCGCACTTTTCACCATACCCTTGAGCACGGTTTTCGGGGCGGGGATATGCACGGTGCTGTTTTTGCCCTGCCTGCCTCTTCGAGGGGTGTACTTCGCCATCGTGAGTTTAATGTATCCGCTGCTCGCCGCTAGGGTCATCGAGGCCTTCGATCTGTTCGGAGGAACGGACGGTATTTTCGGAGTAGACCCCATGTCCGGGGGTTGGGTCGAACAGTACGTGCTCATAGGTGCCGTTATCCTTTTCGTTTTCGCAATGCGGAGGTTAATAGACGAGGACATAGGATTGGTATTTAGAGGGGTCAAAGATAACGACCAGGCCGTCAAGGCCTCCGGGATCGACATTAAGAGATACAAAGCGCTGGGCGTATTCATAGCATCCGCGATGGGGTGCTTCGGCGGCGCTTGTTTGGTTCACATATATATGTGGGCCGGCCTATCCCAATTCGCTCTGGATTTCTCGATTATTCCCATTGCCGCTACCGTGGTTGGAGGTGGCGGTACGCTCATAGGACCGGTGATCGGCAGTATGATTCTCGTACCCATTTCGGAGCTTCTAAGGGATTTCGGTACCCTCCGGATAGCGGTATATGCGGTCATACTAACGCTGTTTATCGTATTCAAGAGCGAAGGCATAATGAACTACGCCACTAGAAAATACGAGCAGTTCGAGAGATGGGTCGAGATATAGCCTATTATAATGGAGATGGGAAAATGCCGCCTAACGGATCGGACAACATCGATCGAAAGCCCCTGTTGAAGGTTGAGAACATCGGCAAGAGATTCGGAGGCATTCTTGCCCTCTCGGATGTGGACTTGGAAGTGTTCCCGGGAGAAATCGTCGGGATCATCGGACCCAACGGTTCCGGCAAGACCACCTTCGTCAATTCGATTACCGGATTTGTGAAGACGGATACAGGGAAAGTCAGTTTCAAAGGTGAGGATATCACAAACCTCGAACCCCATAAGATTGCTGATCGCGGCCTAACGCGAACGTTTCAGGTGATGCGTCCCTACTTTAGTCTTCCCGCGTACAAGAACCTCATAGTGCCCCTTTTCTCCCCTCGGGCTCGCCGCACCGGCGGCTGGCGGGGGGGCGGCAAGATGGGAAGGCGAGATACCGTGGCCGTCGATATTTTGGAAGAGATAGGATTCGTACGCGATTCCTATGTGCCCTACAAGATTGCCTCAACTCTTCCCACAGGCTATTTGAAGAGGCTGGAACTGGCCCGCTGTCTGGCGGTCAGGCCGGAACTGATAGTCTGCGACGAGGTCTTTTCCGGGCTTAGCATGAGCGAAATGGCCAGTATGGTCCCCTTGGTCGAAAAGCTGCAAATGGAGGGGATGACTTTGATAATGGTCGAGCACCGGCTTCGAGAGCTGTTTCGACTGGCCACACGGGTTATGGTCTTGAACTTCGGGTGCAAAATCGCCGAAGGTACCCCCGAGGAGGTGATGGGGCACAAGGAAGTGAAGGAGGCCTACTTCGGGTCAGAGGAGGTGTACGACTATGTTTGAAGCCACCGGCCTCATGGTGTTCTACGAGAACATGCTGGCCCTCAACAACGTGAGCCTGAAATGCGATCGAAACAAAATCATCGGCGTATTCGGGGCCAACAGCGCCGGCAAGTCCACCTTGATGTACACCCTATCCGGGATCATGCTCGATATCCGGAAAAAGGAGGAGATGGCCGGGGGCGAGCGTATCACGATCCGTGGAGAAATACTCTACGAAGGCAAGTCGGTCATGTCGCAAAAGCCTGCTAATAGGGCGCGGGCGGGCATAATCCTCTGCCCTGAGCGACGCAGGATATTCCCCGAGAGCACGCTGTTGGAGAACCTGCGAATAGGGGCCTATCTGGCCACCAAAGAGCAAGCCCGGGAGACGCTCGATTATGTCTTCGAGATCTTTCCTCCGCTGAAGCGTCTATCGAGCCGACTGGGAGGCTTCTTGAGCGGCGGGGAACAGCAGATGCTCGCCATCGGCAGGGCACTTATGGCCCAACCGAAGCTCTTGCTTCTCGACGAGCCTTTGCTCGGCTTGAGTCCCGCGATCCAGTATCTCCTGGCCAAGTCCATCAAGGACATCCGCGATCAGCGGGACACCACCATTATCGTATCCGAGCAGTATGCCAGACCCGTCATGCCGATCATAGATTATGGCTATATTTTGGAAAACGGGGCTGCGGTGGTCGAAGGCTCGCGAACGGAATTGATGGAAAACCCCGACGTCAAGACGGCTTACTTCGGGACATGACAAGGAGGGCCCCCGTGGATCAGGAATATACGTTCACTCGTTTCGAGCA
>JAZDOF010000679.1:0-6417 GCA_043799015.1 Pseudomonadota bacterium
GGCGTCACGGCAGGCCGAGTCGTGTTTCTTGAGCTCATTGTGGCGCCTCATCAATTCGATATTCCGTGAATCCAGGTCCTTGCTGTCCTTGACTCGCTTCTCGTTGACGGCGGCCTCCAAGTCCTTATTTACCTGAAACAATTGGAGGGCAATTTCTTTCTTCTCCTTCTCGATCTTCATGCAGGCGTCGCAGGTGATGGCACAGGCCGTTCCATGGAAGACCAACAGGCCCGCAATCAATATGCCGGCGGCTGCGATTCGAATTGCCACGGTAGGTTCTCCTTTGAGAGAGTGGTTGAAGGGACCCGTCGAGACTCGCGAGGCAACGGCGCCTCCCGATTCGAGGCTCGACCGAGGCGTTTGTCAAGTATAGCACTTTCTTCGATTCTTGTCGTTTTGAGGTGTCGGGTCCCCAGGCCGCGGACGCCGGCACTCGCCGGAGCGCGTCGAGATTATCCGCGTCCGATACTTTTGTTTTGACACCGTCCGATACCGCTGAGTAATGTTAGGCCATTACCAAGATCGACTTGGGCTTCCAGACGTCCTCGGCGTTCATCCGTTCCGGTTGAGGGATGGACAGCGGAAACCCGCTTCCGGACTCCCCACGGGGATCACAATAACTACCGGTAAAAGGACCATGCTGAAAACAACACGAGATCACCAGCCCTTAAGATGGAAGATTACTCTATTCTCGGCGGTTGTGCCTACGGCCGCAGTCATAGCCCTCTTGTTCGGGCTCGTTTGGGACCGCTCCCAGGCCGAGTCCATCAAGACAAAATGGACCACGGCCGGACAACAGGTGCTTCTTAACGGCTCCCCCTTTTTCGTTAAAGGAGTCAGTTACTCGCCTACTCCTGTGGGCGGTTCCTGCAACTGGTCGCCTTACGGTGATTGGTTCACTCCACCCTGGAAAGACGTTCACGATCGGGACCTGCCTAGGATTAGAGCGCTTGGTGCAAACTCCATACGCGTTTATTGTTGGTTCGCCCACGAACCGGACGACTGGAACTATGCGGCGTGGAAGACCCTCGATTTTTCGGGTCCCAAGGTCAAAGACCACAGGGGCTTCCTTGACAAGGCCTGGAACGGGGGCAACAAGCCTCTTTACGTGCTGATAAACATCCCGCTCCATCGGGAGCGGACATTCTATCCCGGTCAAGACCCGGCTTTGATCGCCGATTCTCGTAATGTCTTCGAGTTCTATAAGAAGACGGCGCAATGGGCCGCGGCGAAATATGGGAACCACCCCGCGGTAATGGGCTTCACCGTGGGCAATGAGTGCAACGATGTGGAAGCCGCGCCGAGCCATGAGATTTTTTGGGAACGAATAAACGAGATAGCGCGGGTCCTGAAGGCCGAGGCTCCGGACAAGCTGGTGGTTTCATGCTGGTTCCCACATCCCAGCAACCATTTCGTAAACTATCCAAGATTGTTGCAGAACAAGAACTTCGACGTAATCGGCGTGAATCTGTACGACGGCGATCTCTCCAATGCCGAGTTCTGGAATCTATTTAAGGAGACGGTTCTGGACACTGGGTTCGGAAGGCCTTTTCTGGTCACCGAGTTCGGGACCCCGGCATGCCGCCACGTGTCGAAGGAACAGGTCGTGGAAGATGACGAGACTCACAAGACTCAAGCCGATTGGATCACGACCAAATGGCTTGATATTGTGGATCATTCCGTGTTGAAAGACCCCGTGAACGGGATCGCATCGGGCGGGTACGTATTCTCGTGGTGTGACGAATGGTGGAAGACAAACGACATACACGGCCACGGCGCAATTCAGGACCCCGGGTTCGTGATTCAGTCATTTCTCCCCGGAGGTTGGCTGGACGACGAATGGTTCGGGTTGAATACAATCAAACCCTATCCGTCACGTCCTCCACGGCTGCCGTGGGAGCCGGATAAACATCCCGCTCCGTACCCGCCTGATATCCATACGCCTCGAAAAGCCTTTCACGAATTGCAGAAGCTGTGGAATCGGTGATGGTATGAACCGAAAGGGTGCGGTGGGGCGTGGGGGTTGGAGTAGGGCCTGTGGTTTGTTAGGGCCTGTGCCGCCGTCCAACGCATCCACTAATAGAAGGGACCGTTTCAAAATCCGCCCCGGAATGGTGAGCGCAATACGCGGGTGCGTAAGGGCGAGGTTCATCCCCGCCCGCTCCATGGCTGCCCGGCGACGAGTGGGGACGGACCCCGCCAACGGCCGCCATCCCACGGCTATCGTTGGGCAGCCCCTTCGGGGCAAAGAGAGTCGCTCGAAATACGTCACCGTATTTAGGAAACGGTGCACTAGGCTCATCGGCAGCCATTACAGGAAAGCTGACAAGATACGGCGGATCCGCAGGGACGGTTGGCCCGAAATCCAAGAATCCGTAAAAAGTGGAGGGATGACCGTCAACAAAGCGTACAAGATGATCCGAGATGTGGAGTTGGGGACGGAGGCGGAGCAGAGTAATAATGAACCGTCGCCCGAAAAGATCAAAGCCCGCAAGTTGTTGCTGACCGAGGGCAACTTAGCCGATTTGTACGCCATGGGTACCGATCTGGGTGCGCTGGTCAATATGGCCGTTGCGCACTTCGTTAGGTGGAGTCGGGAGCCTGGGCGAGCACCGAACAGCAGTTGGCGGCGGAAGAGCCGTCAGGAGAGCCGTCCCTCTCTCCGCTACAACCCGTTGACCCCACCACCGTCGGTCGCCGTGCCGGCGGGGAAGAGTCGGGAGGGGCAGGCGTTGTTCCATAGATGCGGGAGATAGGAGGCACACGAGATGCACATGAATACGTTGCACATCCCTCCCATCATTAAGTGGTTATTAATGCAGGTTTTGGTCCTGGCTTCGTTGTCCGGAGCCGCCGCGGCCGAGACCACGAGCCCCCTAAACCAGCAGCTCTTGGATGCTGCGGCCAGGGGTAACGTTGCCGCGGTCAAGACCCTGTTGGACAAGGGGGCCAATCTCCTCGCTAAGGACGAACACCGCCGAACACCGCTGGAAAATGCTGCCCGACTTGGTCATGCGGAAGTCGTGCGTCTCTTGCTGGACAGGGCGGCCCGCTCCCAGGATGCGTCCGACCGCGCGGTAGATGCAATGATATTCGCAGCCTCGGAAGGCCGGTTAGATGTGGTCAAACTCCTCGTTGAGAGAGGCGTCGACATCAATGCACGTGACCAGTACGGCAACCCGACCGCGCTTGCATTCGCTGTCGATAGCGGCCATTTGGGCCTGGTACGGTTTCTCATCGATCGGGGCGCCGATGTCAATGTCGGCACTAAGGATTGCGAATCAGCGTTGGGGCGCGCCGTCGTACGCGATCACCCGGACGTGGTAAGACTTCTCCTGGACAATGGCGCCGATGCGAACGCAGGAGTCCGTGTTAACGGTCGTGAGTGTGAAACGGCGCTCATGAAGGCAATAGGACGCGACCTTGTATCGACGGCGAAACTGCTCCTGGAAAGAGGTGCGGATCCCAAAGTGCGTGGACCGGAGGGCGCCACGGCCCTAATGCGTGCCGTTGAGAAACATGCCGTGGAGTTGGTCGGGCTACTCCCGGCCCGTGGCGCCGACGTCAATGCAAAGAACGACAGCGGCTGTACGGCCCTTTGGCTCGCCGCATCCACGGGCCGGGCCGATCTGGTTGGGTTCCTGTTGGACAATGGCGCGGACGTCAACTCCAAAGACGCGGACGGGTTGTCCCCTTTGATGAATGCCTGTGAAGAGGGATGGGAGGATGTGGTGCGGCTTCTGTTGGACAGGGGAGCCGATATCCATGCCCAAACCCCGAAAGGCTCCACCGCGCTCCGCAGGGCCGTCGACAATCAATGGCCGGACGTGGTGAAGCTGCTCTTGGAAAGAGGAGCGGCCGTGAACGGCCAGCTCAATGATGGGTCCTTCATCCTCATGTGGGCGGCCATAACGGGCAACATGGATGTGGTGAAGGAACTTCTCCAAAGAGGCGCGGATGTTCATGCAAAGGACAACAACGGCGCCACGGCGCTCGAGTGGGCCGCCGTCATGGAGCGCTCGGACGTGGTTAAGCTCTTGAAGTCCCGGGGGGCCGAAACCGGCCTGCTCGCGGCCGCGCTCACGGGCGACACCGACCAACTACGACGGCTTCTTGATGCGGGAGCGGATGTCAATACCGCTGACGGGCACGGTCGGACCCTGCTCATGGATGCCGCGCTGAAAGGGCAAACGGATACGGTCAAATTGCTCCTCGAAAGAGGGGCGGACCCGGCGGCAAATAGTAAGGGACGCATTCCGGCAGTAGTGTACGCCATGAGGGGCGGCAATGCCGACGTGCTCGCGATGTTTCTGGATAAGATGCCTGATGCACGGCCCGACACCATGCCGGCCGCCTACGTCTTCGGCAATATCAACGTGGTCAAACTGCTGATTGACCGAGGCGCGGACGTCAACGAACAGTTCGAGCATGGAGTCACACCGTTGATGCTGGCTGCCGTGCGCGGCCAATTGGACATGGTGCAACTTCTCCTGGACAAAGGCGCCAACGTTAATACCAAGTCCGAGTGGACAGCACTGAATGGTGCCGTAGCGGGACGCCGGCTGGAAGTGGTCCGACTGCTCTTGGACAAAGGGGCCGATGTGAACCCGAACGGGCCCGGACCATTTGGGCCTCTGCATGGGGCCAGGGGGCAGATTCGCGACTTACTCAAAGAGCGGGGCGCCAGAGAGCGTGGCAGGCACTAAGACTAAACCCACCAGCCGGCGGAGGCATAGGATGAATCCTCGATATATGATGGTCAAACTCGTGATTGTTGCAGCGCTTATTGCGATCACCGATCTCGGCACCGGAAAAACCTTTGCCGCCTCCTGGGATGGTCGGGAAGCTTGGGCGGCGGGCGGAAGCATTTCACCGGCGGCCCGCAATGAGACTATCCGATTGGACAGAATGGAGGTGACCGTGCGCTTGAAAAAGCCAAAATACGTGGTTGATTCGGTCTTTCGTCTGTTCAACACCGGAGAGACTTCCGAGGAAATGGTGGGGATGCCCAAACACGCGTCCCACCTCTATCGGCTGCCGAATAAGCGCTGTCTACTTCATGATTTCACTCGCTTCGACGTCTGGGTTAACGGGCGTAGGGCTGAATTCGCAGAGCAACGCGATTTCTTGACGGACCCGAGCACCCCGTTTCTCACGCCGCATGAGCAAGCCGTCTACTGGGAGGAGACCAGATGGATGGTCGGTCGGATCAAATTCCCCGGGCACGCCCCGACTATCATTCGTGTGCGATACGAGGCGCCTTACGATCCCCAACCGGGGCGCGACCTACCGCTGGATGTTGCCCGGTACTATTACGGGACGGCGGGATATTGGAAAGATCGCATCCGAAACGCAGTCTTCATCGTAGACCGCACCGACGCAGTTGCGGAAAAGACCCCTGAAGGCGACCCCTGGCTCATTACGAACAGAATTCGAATGGACGAAATACGGGACTTTGAACCCCGTCTTACGGACATACGCAGCTTTCTCTCAGGCTACCAAAACATACGGGAAGACTTGTTGCACGGCTGGACAAAGGAGGACGGAAATGACGCAGGAAAGTAATACGATTGTAATGGCTGCTGCGGCGAATAATCTAGCTGATTCTGGTAGGCTTATTCGTGAAGCACTACGAATATTTGTGGAAGACCTTTCATTGACTAAGGGTTATCGTTTTGATTATTGCGATGGGCCGACGATGACCGGGTATGAGTCACCAACAAACACCCCCAATGGGCCGAGTTACGGTGACCCGACGTACGCCTGGGATGGCTTCTTGGGACTTCGGCAGGACTCGAGACCGGATGTGAATTGCATTGGTCTTGTAAAGACCCCGGGCAAGGGTTTGAACTGCAAGTATAAGAATGAGGGGCTGGCGACGGCCCAGTATGGCGACGTTTTCTATTTCATTACGGCCGGGGGGGCAATAACCATGCCGGGCTTTGGAACGCCGTCGGCCCTAAACTTTCCGCATGTTGGATTCCTCTCATCCGGTCCACGGCTTAGTGAGAGTACACCGGTATTCGAGTTCTTTCTGGACGGCGCATTCGGGCCCGTATATGAGTTCGACATCTTTCATTGTTTGGAACGTGGGAAAGGCCCGACAACAAGCCAGCATTGCCTTATATCCTCCGATGGTCGCGTAGTGCTCCTTGACGAAAGCAGGAATCCAATTCTGGACCTAGACAGGTTTAATAGCGATGGAACAGTTGATAAGGTCGACCTCCGCACCCTCCGTTTAAAAATAATTGATCGCCCCGTCTTCACTACTGATGAGGTAACCTTGAACACCGAAACGCCTATCATCTCGCGCATGCTCGACCCAATGATACTGGATATGGATAGAAACGGCATCCAAACGTGCGGACTCGATGCCGACATACACTTCGACCACGATGGGAACGGGTTCAAGGAGCT
>JAZDOF010000744.1:0-5914 GCA_043799015.1 Pseudomonadota bacterium
CTTGGTTGATTCAAACACCGAAGAGAGTAGGGAGAGCCATTGCTTGACTTCGTTTCCGGCCCTCTTCTTATCCGTGACATCCTCTATGAACCCTTCAAGGAATTCGCCTTCTCCGGCAAGCCGCCTAAATAGAAGTCTGCCGACCATTACATCGCCGCCTTTGCGACGGTATTCGTCCTCGGTTTCCAGCCATCGCCCTTCATTGCCGATAACTCGTTCGATCAACTCGGGCCTGCTGCCGGGATCGACATAAACGGTTTCGGCAATGGACGTTCGGTTCGCGTGGGTGATAAGCTCATCGGGGGAATCGTAACCCAAAATTCGCGCCAAATGGGGATTCACATCGATGAACTTCCCGTCCGTCGTGGAATGGAATATTCCTACCGGGGCGCCCTCGAACATGCTGCGATATCTCTCGTGACTCGCGCTCAGAGCCTCCAGCGCTCCGTCCATCTCTTCCAGGCTTCTCGTGATTGCCAAGAAACAGGGTTCGCCGTCCAAGACCAACCGAACGGCCGAGACCAACGCGGAAAACTCGGTGCCGTTCTTTCGGCGAAACCTCGCTTCCTGGTTGAACGCTTGCCCATGTTCGACAAGGCAATCGAGCACTCGCATACGTGTCTTGGGATCGACCCAGAAGTCGAAGTCGGCCAGTCTCTTCACAAGCACTTCTTCGCGAGTATATCCCGATAGTCTTACGAATCCGTTGTTTACATCAATAAAGGCTCCGTCATGTTCTCTCGTAATGGAGACGGCATCCGGGGTGGCCTCAAAAATACGCCTGAATTTCTCCTCACCGGTTTGGTGTTTTTCCTCAGCTCGCTTTCGGTCGTGAACATCACGGATGTATTGGACCACGGTGTTCACCCGGCCGCGGGTGTCGAAAACGGGGAAGGCCCTGATTTCCTTGGTGCGGCCGTCCCACGGAGATATCATCTCTCTTTCGGAAGCGCGTCCCGTTTCAAACACCGACATGGCAGTGCAATCGGGGCACGGCTCATCAAGGTGCCTGAAGCGCTCGTAGCATGTCGTCGGCTTCTCCGGAGCGGACGGCGGAACCGGATCTAGTCCCTTGAAATTCGTGTATTGAACGCGGAAATCCCTATCAATAAGGACTATAAGGTCGGACACGGCATTCATGGCGGACATTAGGATGTGGTGCGTTTCACCCGGGGGCTCGGTTCGCTCATTTCTTTCGGTAAAACCGTCCCCCGGACCGACCGCCCCGATCATACGTTTCCCTTGCTCGGCCGGAACATCAATTGCTCCGGGACGGCGTTCCGATTCCATATTCTCACTCTCGGTCCCACTCCAGGTTTGGAGTAGAAATATATGTGCTAACTTCCGATAACTTTTCACGGGTTCGGGGAAGAATCCGTCAACCCGGCCCGGTCTGTCAAGACAAATGACCGGTAACATTCGTCACCATTCACTCTTGTGGGGCAGGCTTGCCGGCCTGCCGAGATCGGACTAAGAAAATTCGCAGGCTGGAAAGCCTGCGCCACGTTAAGATTAGAATTTTCCCCTTGTAACTGAATGGTAACGGTAACATTCGTCACCAGCGGTTAGGCCGGCTCGTAGGCCGTTGTACGGTTCATCACCATTTCCTCCAGAGCCTCAACAGGTATCCGACTTTCGATGCGGCATACGGTATCAGCCCCGTTGTTCCGGTTACGGCTAAGCGGTGCTCCCGAGTCGGGAACATGCGTGACCGGAGATACCCGAACCGGTTCTTCCATCCGTCCAAGGAGCGGATTCGCGAATAGGTCCGCCACATGTACCTCGATCGACGGCATATGACCCTATCCTCAAGCCAATTAGGAACATAGTCCGCCAACTCCTTCATGATCTCGGGAGCCGTCGGGGGCCCCCATTCCGGTGCGAGACCTCGACATACCCAATATACCGGTCGCAGGACTCCCAGGTCACGCGCCAGGCTCGTCACGCGCCGCCACGATATGTCGGCTCGGCGCATCAACAGCGCGAGGTCCAGCCAATCCCTTAGCGCCCCTCCATGGTTCAGAAGATGGACCCCGATATGTATGAAATTGAGTTCCGGGGACATGTGGCGCAACGGCACTCCATGGATGGAATCCTCAATCATGTTTTCCCATAGGATCCGGGATGGAAACCTATAGTAGTCCATGAGCCGGATTCCGAAGTGCAGGTCTATGCAATCCCCGGGCGGCTTGTTGCGAATCAGAGAGACCGAAGGTTGGATTGCGAAATGGTATCCGTCAGGAGAGAAGTAAGCCTTCCGGTAACCCATTTCTTCGATGATTTGAAGGGCGGTCCGGAAGTCGCCTTCAGGCACAAGGAGATCGAGATCACCCATCGGACGAAGAGCAGGGTCTTCATAGACTTTGCTCATTAGATAGGCGCCTTTGAGACCCGCCGGCGACACCCCGCGTCTATGGAGTTCCTCAGCGACTCTGCTCAGTATGCCTTCCCTTATCAACGACGCGACGACCGACCGCCGATATTCGTTATGAAAGAAGCTTGAAAGCGCGGGGGGAATCTCCAGTTCCAGGCGGTCCCTGACGCCTGAGTAAAGCCAAGGCCCAAGGCCGTGCTCACGGATGATTCTCGTGTGGCGTTCATTCCAATTGCGGCACAGGCCAGGTACGAGTTGACGACCAAGCAGTAAGGCAAGCACAAGGCCACGGACTTGGAAAAAGGGAACGTCTTCACTCAGAAAAGGGATCATGGACTCACGACCGCCCATGATGACCTCTACTCGATTGTATGATACTCACGGGCAAAGGTGAAATACAGCCCGCACTCGATCACCTTTTCACCGGTGATTCCCTCCCAAGCGGCGGCGTAAGTAAGAATTTGTCCGCGGTATTTTTCGATCAGGCCTTGAATCCCTTCTCCCGATTGCCGGTCGCTCTTGTAATCGACGATTACCCATCCGTCCTTTTCGCGGAACACAAGGTCGATGGCTCCGCGAAGGATGGTGTCATCCTTTCCCGCCCCGCCGGCTACACCGTCAAACGGGATTTGAAACGGCACTTCAACCAGGCATTGACTGCTCCTTCGGCTCCGTGCCCACAGATCCGACTCGGTCACGGCACGCACGGTTTCCACCGCGTCGTCGAGCCATGTTTCCGTGTCCGCAAAGCCTTCTTCCAGGAGGACGGTCCGAGCCAACTCCCGCAAATCGGTCTTTTCGTTCAGCATAAGGTTTTCCAACAGGGTATGGATAACCGAACCCCACTCCGTGCCCTGCTGTGTTCCCAAGATTGTGGTTGTTACACGATGAGCGGAGATTTGCTTCACGCTCGCAACCGAATAGGTAGGCGCCGCCGCCGCCGTGCAACGGTCTTCGATCTCCTGCCGCGCCAGGGCAACATCCGCGTCCGTGATCTCCACCGCATGACCGATCAAGGGCTCAACCCGACCAGGGTCGGGAAAAGGCTTCCGTTCGGTTAAGTAAGGCTTAAGGTCCTGCCAGGGGTTGTAGTTGTTGTATCCTCCCTCGTCGCGTTGCGTCACTATCAAGCGTTCACGCGCCCGTGTGGTTCCCACGTAAAGGAGACGCGTCCTTTCCGCTTCCTGAAAGTCTTTTTCCCGGGCTTCGAAGGTCTCCCAACGCACGGGAAGAGCAATCTCAGGCGGGTATCTATCGCGATCGGGATCGAAGAAACCCAAGTATCCTTTGGCCGCGGGGCCGCTTCGGTCGATATGAAGAGTTATGGTTCTATTTGTTACCCTGCCGGTGGGATCCGCCAGGAATACCACCGGGGCTTCCAAACCCTTCACCTTGTGCAGGTTCATCACCCGCACCGCCGGAGATTCGGCTTCAACGGCCGGCATGGAATCATATTTGTGTTTCGGTTTTTCGCTCTTGGCCACATCTTCCAAAAAGTCCGCGAGATCTCCAACCGACCACACCCCCCGTTGAAGCGATCGTAATATCTCCAACACCTTCATCAAGCCCCCGACCCTGGAGTTCCCTTCCGGGTCGACGGCCGCCGAAGCCAAGAGGCCCAGGTCGCCCGCCATAAGCTCCATAGCTGCAACCGCGGGGAAGGTTTGCAGCCAACTCCGGTATTTTTTCAGTTTCCCGTATGCTTCCGCGAACGAGTCGGCTTCCGGATGGTCAAATCCGGATGGGAAGTCGGACAAAAACGAGAATTCACCACCCGCTCTCTTGAACCGATACAGGCAATCATCGCTTATTCCGAACAGTCCTCCGCGAAGAGCGGCTACCAGGGCCACGGGATTCTCCGGTTGGTAAACCGCCCGGAGACAGTCCGAGAGAAGCCCGACTTCTCGGGACCGATTCAGGGAATCGCCTCCGGTAACTTCATGAGGGATGCCGTACTCCTGCAATTTTCTTCCATACTCTCCGAGCCGATCCTTTCTGGCGGCCACAATCAGAAAATCGTCGAACCCGGATGCTTGAACGGGTCCCCCCGAACCGACCGACGCGGTTATGTGGCGGGCTATGATGTCGGCTTCGTGCCTGGCGATTTCGTCCTTATTCAACCCTTTGGGCGTAACGTGGAGCATAACGGCATGGGGGTCGCCATGGCCCGAACCATGACTGCCCCCGGGCAACAGTTCCACATATTCGGGCTGTTCTTCGGAGGGGCCTTTGAACTCTTTCTTAAAGGTATCGTTAACCCAGTCGATAACCGGTATGGATGAACGGAAATTGGCTTTTAGCCTGACAATGAGTTGTCCGTTGCGTTCCAGGATCTCCTTTACCTTACCGTATGTCTGAATATCCGCGCGACGGAACCGATATATGGATTGTTTGGGATCTCCGACCACGAACAATGACCCTTCGCGGGGTACGACGTTCCGCCAATTAGTCTCCTCGTGGTTCTTGGCGGTCAGGAGCATCATTACTTCGGCCTGAATCGGGTCCGTGTCCTGGAACTCATCCACCAACAGTCGTTGGAAGCGATCCGCAAAATACAGCCGCACGTGAGGGTTCTCCCGCAGCAGCTCGGCCGCCAGCGTAAGAAGGTCCTGAAGGCTGACGACTCCCCTGGCCCGCTTGATGTCCCGGTAGACGGCGTAAGCGCCCTGCACGGCCTGCATCGCCGCAGGATACGCGCACCGGCTCCACCGCCGCAGCAGGTCCTTGGCCTGCTTTCTGTGTTCAGCCCAGCGGTCGGTCATGGCTTTCGCAAGGTCCTTTCGGCCCGACCATTTTTTCATCACCGCCTTGGAATCGACCCTAAGCTCTTTCACGATGTTCATCAATTCCGTTTCGTTCGAGTCTTCAGTATGCCGGATCATCCGCAGGAGCTTGGCGAACTTACGCTGAAGCTGGTCCTGATCCTTGAAGCTCGTGCTGAGGTGTGCGGCGATTTCTTCGGCATCGCCCCTGACCTCCGCAAGGAGTCTCCGGACTTCGTCCCAATCCATGGGTGGTGCCGGCTCTACCGGCCATTCCGGTACGTCCGCGTTGTCTATGTATTCCCCGAACCCGTTGCGGAGATCGTTCAGCTTCACCCCCAGGTACTGCAAATCGTCAAGAAGAGGGTCGGAACGGGAGTAAAGCCCATCGGCATACTCCTCCCAAGCCTGCTCACGCAGCACCTCGTCCTCTTCCTGGTCGATCTCGCGAAACGACGGATCGAGGCCGGCTTCCACCGGTCTCTCCCTCAGCAGACGGCCGCAGAAGGAGTGAATAGTCCCCACGAAACACTTCTCGATATTCGACAAGGCATTCTGGAGCCGAGGGCGTGCCGGCCCGGACGCCTTTCCCGCAGCTTGCTCGAGATTCACCTGGAAGCGTGATCTCAGCTCCGCGGCTGCCTTGCGGGTGAAAGTCACTGCGGCGATATTGCGGATTTCGCATTCGCCATTCGCCAGAAGGGCCACCATACGGGTTACCATCATGGTGGTCTTGCCCGTACCTGCCGCGGCTTCCACGAGCATGCAGGTGCGGAGC